>QMSU01000034.1 GCA_003650975.1 Thermoplasmata archaeon | reverse complement strand
TGCTGGAGGACTGGAATGAATATCTGAGTCATCATGACAAGGAGGCATCGGTCTACACCATGAGCGGCGACCCGGTCTCTGCGGCGGCAGACCTTGCAGAACGTGCGTGGGAGAGCAGCAGCGAGGCTGTGGTGGTGGTTGATGGCAGCGGTGTCACTGACGAGGTGACCGAAGTGCTCTCAAAGAGCGCCACACTCAATGTCCAGACCAGTGTGAAGCAGGTGAGAGGCGACAGTGACCAGCTGATAGAATTTGAGGGAAATATTGCCTATCCCGTTTTTGTGGGGAGCAAGTGGGGCGTGATGCATGTGGCTTTCACCGAGGTGAAGGGAAGGAATTACGAGGCAGCGGTTATTTCTCCAAAATACCGGGAAGATGCAACGGACTGGTGGCCCGAAGGTGAGGATAAAGACGACATATGGCAGCCAATCATACTCCCCGGCCCCTACGGCATTGTCACCGACAGCAAGGGAGATTTCCTGATTTCCGCAACCCTGTACTCCTGTGATCGATACAAGATTCCGGTGGACAGCTCTGATTCCACACTGAGTGTGACCGTGGAAACGGACGAGCCGAGCTATCTGTGGGTGTACCTGGTCGACCCCAAGGGAAATGTGGTGGCTCCCGGTATTCCTGACTGGAGTGGCGCACCTATAAAACCGATTCATGAATGGAATGGCAACAAAACGGTGGGAGACGAGCAGGATTACTCCTATGAGGTAATTGAACCCCACACCACCTTTACCGCAGAGGTACATCACCCGCTCACGGGAAGATGGACTGCCATTGTGGTACCACGATGGGACATGAGCGGCAGCGTCAGCTACACGGTGAAGGGGGAGATACGAACCTACAACCCGGATCGTGTTGCCTATGGTCTCTCTGCGGCCAACGGCGCTGTTGAGGCATCGCTCAAACATGTACCACTGCTGTATACCGCACCGGACAGTGTACCTGAAGAAACACTCCGCGCACTGAACAATCTGGGCGTGAGGAAAGTCACCTTTGTGGATCTGGCAGGTAACGACAGGGTGTTCAGCGAACTTGCCGCAAACTATGAGGTGAATCGGCTCACCACCATGAAGGAAGTGGCAAGCTCAATACGGGCATTGAAGAGCACCAACGTGCTCGATATGACAGCCGATGAGAACTACATTACCATAACCTCCTTTGCCACCGGCGATGGGTACTATGCCCCCGCCTCATATCTCGCCGCTTATCACGGTTCACCAGTGGTGAGAATCGGCGAAATGGGCGAGGCGGCGCACTGGGCTGCAGCCTTTGAAACATATGAGGAATATATGGGTGACTGGTATCATGGATGCCGCTCCACAGGGCATGCCGCAAAGGCAGGCAAACCCATCATGGACTACATCAAAAACGGTGAACTTCCGCCCATTGGCTGGGACCAGGATCTGTTGTGGCACCAGAGAATGGCGGAAGGATTCCAGGAATATATACGCTCGGTGGGGCTTGATGGAGAAGGAAAGGAGTATGTGGGTATTGTGGCCCCCAGAGCCGATATAAGCATGATATTCATGCGGGGCATCACTGGCAATGAATCAACTGCAGGCCAGCTCATAGGATTCACTCCCGCGCACATGGCTGCCTACATCGATAGAAGCGTGCTTTATCCGGCGGTAATCTTTGGAAACCCCTACCGGAACTACACCACCTCCTCACTCATGAACTTTGCAGACGGTGCACAGGTGAGTCTGAACAATGGGGATACCGTCTTTGCCTACAACGGAAGGAACACCAAGTACTACTTCTCCAGTTTCGGACGGGACTACAGAGGACACGTGATATGGGATAACCTGCTCTTTGAATTCAACAGAGGCGCCATGGCCTACTACTACAGCGGCCACGGTACAGGAGGCAGCGGTGTGAGCGGCCATCCCATATGGGCCGGCATCGGCCAGGAAACATGGCACGGATACAACTACTGGACTGGCGACCTGCCGAGAAAACTGGGAGCCTGGTATGACCCGGAACCACCGAAACAGTATGACATTGTGCACTTCAAGTGGTGTGACCAGCTGTGGGAGAACCTGCACAGCATGTATGTGCATTTCAGCTCATGCACCACCGCATGGCATTTTGCCCCGGATGTGTACATGTCACACGGCGTGGTGGGCTACTACGGCAACTGCGGATCAGGAATTCAGGGATGGAACGATGCATGGGACCAGGAAATACTGAAACGGGCATATTACAAGGGAGAGTCGCTGGGAGATGCCATCTCTCTTGACCTCTGGAAGTTCGACAGGGACTACACCACCCTTGACCCCACCTCAATCTACGGAGGGCGGTCTCTTGTGATGCAGTCCGAGGTTGTGTACTACGGCGACCCGGCACTCATACTTTACAGCCCGTGGCACTGGACAGAACCCATACCGGTGGAATCTCACCTCTGACCCCTTTTTCCCCTTTTTTAAATTTTTGCGTTAGCTTTTTAAGCTTCATAATTGAAGGGTATCGTATAAGTGGCTGACAAGGTTTATGTACTCATATTGTATTATATTCAGTTTTTGGGGGAGCAAAAATGATAAAGGATGTATTTCAGGGGTTAGAATCGGTTGCCACCATCTTCAAAAATAAGGAAGTGTTACGTCCTTCCTATGTTCCAGATATCCTGCCGCACAGAAAAAAGCAGATAAAGGAGCTCGCCTCCATTCTGGCTCCGGCCCTGCGCGGAGAGACCCCTTCCAACGTATTCATCTACGGAAAGACCGGAACGGGAAAAACTGCGGTGGCCAAATTCATCGGGAAACAGCTGGTGGAGAAGGGGAAGGAACTCAACGTCAATACCAATTTTGTGTATATCAACTGCGAGATAGTAGATACCCAGTACCGGGTGCTGCAGAACGTGACAAATCATTTCATAAAAGTATGGGATGACAGGGTGCCCTTCACAGGATGGCCAACGGATGAGGTGTACTCACGGCTCATACACTCCATTGAACGAACAAAGGGCGTTGCCGTCATCGTTCTCGACGAAGTGGACAAACTCAAGGGAGACGAAATCCTCTACAACCTCTCCCGCCTCAACTATGACCTGGGCCGCGCAAGGACATCCATCATAGGTATATCAAATGATCTGAAGTTCACGGAATTTCTCGACCCGCGGGTGAAATCCTCCCTCGGTGAGGAAAATCTCATTTTCCCACCCTACTCCGCCGATGAACTGTGCGACATCCTCGGCGAACGTGCAAAGCAGGCCTTTGACCCGAAGCGACTGGACGGACAGGTGATTCCATTATGCGCGGCGCTGGCGGCGCAGGAACATGGGGATGCGCGAAGGGCACTCGATTTGCTCAGAGTATCCGCGGAGATTGCGGAGAGAAGCGGTGAGGAAAGGGTGCTGGAGCGGCATGTGAGGATGGCGGAAAATAAGATTGAACTGGACAGGGTAACGGAGATAGTGCGTACCCTGCCCATACAGTCAAAAATTGTGCTGATGGCAGTCATCATCGGGGAGGAACATTACGAAGGGCTGACAACCGGGGAGGTGTACAACATTTACCGGGATCTCTGCAAGAGAGGGGGCATAAATATCCTCACGCAGAGAAGGGTTGCAGACCTTATCTCAGAGCTTGATATGCTGGGAATCATCAATGCCCGTATCGTGTCCAAGGGAAGGTACGGAAGAACGAGGGAGATAGAGATAGCCGCACCGATGAAGATAAAGGATGTTCTTGAACGGGATGATGCAATGCCTGATTTGGAGGCGTACAAACCGCCACTACAGTCGAAGCTTCTCTGATTTCCACTTCTTGTAGTAGTTGTAGGCGTCCCATCCGGTGGGCAGGCCAATGAGTAGCAGCATGGAGAGGCCGAGGCACACCCATTCATCTTTCGGTGCAACGGCATTCCCCACCTTTACCGCATCGGGACCATCGTACCCCATGCCGTTCCCGAAAATCATGAGTTTGATCAACCCGAACCAGGGTATTTCACCCCTCGCCTTCCCCACTATCCAGTCCACCTTCACCGGCTGCTCGCATATGCCTCCGCTGGGAATCTGATCCGGGTACTCATTGTTATCACCCTTGGTGATGAACCCGCTGTTCTGGGGTTTGTACCCGTTCAGATGCAGTTCTTCTATGGTGATTGATTCGGCCCTCTCGATGCCGTATGCCTCCACAGTATAGGTTCCATCGCCGTTGACCTCCACCCAGCATATGGCCCGGTGGATAATGGGAACTCTCTCCTTATTTCCCATCGGGTAATAGATGATGACGTCGCCATACTCCCGGTAGGTTCGGTGTTTTGTATCTGGATTGCCCAGAGCCCCCCTCGGGATGACATCCGTCCGGTCATTGATTTTCTTCACGAGCACAAGGTCACCCGGGTCAATGGTCCCTATTTTACCATACGATGCTTCTGGATAGGGTTCGCCGTCATGCATCATAGAACCGGATGTCACCACCACCATGGGAGACTGCGGAAACTGCCCGGTATACCCCCACAGTGCAGCGAGAATGATGCCCACAATGCCGACCGATATGAGTATGTCCCTGATTAAAAGCAGGGTCTTTTGCGAAAGTTCCATCACACCCCTAATTTTCTCACCTTTATATTACTTTCCTTAAGAATGTCCTGTGATAATTCGTCCGGATATTCTGTTGCATACACAATCTCCTTTATCTCGGCGTTTACAATCATTTTTGCACACACACTGCATGGAAAATGGGTGACATAAAGCGTTGCATGTTTGACCGGCACCCCGAACACCGCAGCCTGTATTATGGCGTTCTGCTCGGCGTGAAGCCCCCTGCACAGTTCATGGCGCTGCCCTCGCGGAACCTTCAGCTGCTCCCGCAGGCACCCCGTTTCTTCGCAATGTTTAAAACCCTTCGGCGCACCATTGTAGCCTGTCGAAAGAATGTGGTTATCCTTCACCAGCACCGCGCCCACATTTCTCCTCATGCACGTGGAGCGTGTTGCAACGATCCATGCTATTTTCATGAAGTATTCATCGAATGAAGGACGCTTTGCCATTGGCAGTAATATGCCTGCTTTTTATAATATTGGCGAAATATTTATATAGGGAAAAAATATATTTATTAGCAAAAGGTTAGCAAAATGATATCAAATAGGAGATGTCCGGAATGTGGTGGCGAAATGGTAAAGCATGAATTTAATGGCAGAGTGTACTATGTCTGCAAGCGCTGCAGAAAGGAAATGGTGGTTCCGGCAATGGCGCTAATCTAACGCAATTCCGTACACGGTCTCAGGGTTTTCCTTATTTATGACTATCATCTCATCATCGGTTATCTCCTCCTGCTGGAGCAGTTTCTGCAACTTTTTTGGGATGGTGTGAAGTGCCAGGACGGCGCCGGGCCGTCGCACGTCGTCAAGATAATCCGTTTCGAGCATAAACCGGAGGCCCTTTTTCAGCGATTCACGTATGTTGCTCTCTGATGCGATGACAGAGGGAAAGATGCCGTGATTTTCCTCGGGCCTTATCAACGGGGGTGAATAGTGCTTTATCACCTTCTCCTTCGGCAACCCCGCCTTCCGTGCCATTTCCACCAGTTCCTTCATATTGGTGGGTGTTGCCCCCTCCATATGAATCACCACCGGCACGTCCGCCTCCCGCGCAAGCACCATGCCGTACTCCAGTATCTCATTGCTGTCCCTCCATGCTTCCTCGTCAACTTTGAAGTGGGGACGTCCGATTTCTCCAATGGCAATGGCCTTTTTCTCCATGCACAGATGCTGCGCTTCCTCCATCCCCTTTTTCATGAGTGCAACGGCATCTTTCCGGCCCATAATATCCCGCAATTTCAGATAATCCACGGGATAGGGACCGCAGGTCACAAATATGGTGACTCCCGTCTTCTGCATGGCATATTCCGCAAGTTTCAACCCCTCTTCATAGCACCCCATATAACTTTTCTCCTTTGCGATCGCCCCCACTCTGGTATAGGGGCAGAAATTGAGGTGCGTGCCCCCGTACTTCATGAAACCCTGTATTGCATTGATAAAATCTCCTCTTTCCTGCAGATGCATGTGATTGTCGAATATGACCATGGGAGAAAAGCCGCATGTATAAAAATAGTTTCCCTTCGCAATTCCATACAAATGTTTATGTCGGGTGATGGTATTACCTATCCATGGAGAGAACATGCCCCGTGTGTCAATCGCACATGAAAAAGGTTGCATCTGGAATGGAACTGCCATCACTCCCTTTTATAAAAATACCGGAGTGGATAAAGGAAGCACATGCATACGAATGCGAAGCGTGTGGATACATTGGCCTCTGGCACGAACCGGATGAAGAGGATAAGCAAAAAGCAGCAACTTTTTAAGGATGTACTATTTATCAACCGATGAAAAGAACTCCCTGCGAGTACATCGTATGGAATATTCTTCCCTGTTTGAGAAAAAGACTGGCGGAGGCCCTGCTGCAGCGGGGTTTGAAGCAGAAGGAAATTGCGGAGAAACTGGGAGTGAGTAGTGCCGCCGTTTCACAGTACCTTTCAAACAAGAGGGGGAAAATGGAAAATTTTGGGGAGAGGATCTCCCGGGAAGTGGAAAAATCCGCAGATGCCATATTGAAGGGAGGGGATGTAACAGATGAACTGTGCAGGATATGCGACATCATCAAAAAGGAGCACGACCTGAAAAATATAATCTGCTAACGATATATAAAAATAGGATGGGACCGCTGACCGCCTTCCACCAGGCTACCGCCGGTATCTCACGCCTTCATTATTCCTGCGAGAAACACTCCCACTGCTATCAGTGCACCCACAATGCCGCCAACAAGGGAGAGTACCCCTGCTTTGACCGTGGTCCATGACCATGCGGCGCACCCCCACAGTTCTCCTCCGCTGTAGTTGTAGAATACGATACCCACTATGATTCCCAGAAGAAAGAGAATGCTTCCTATGGCCCTGCTCTTCCCGCTTCCGAAATAAACGGTGAAGGCACCCGCAATTATTGTTCCTATGGCAAAAACAAGCAGTAACATGCTCACAAACATTTCCATTTCCCATGACATTTTTTTACCTCCTCAGAATTTTGTACCCGTTAACGTTTTTGTGTCCGCAACCCCGTCTATGGAACGCACCTGCTCAACCACGATTTTTCCCAGCTCGTCCAGATCCTTAGCATCAATCTTTGCTATCAGATCATACTCTCCGAAGAGAGGATGGAGCTCTACAATCTCCTTTATCTTGAGTAACTCGTTGTATACCTGGTGCTCCTTTGCCGGGGCCGTCGATATCAACACAAACCCTAATGGCATGATTTGAGTATCTGGGAATGGCTTATTAACCTTTCTGTTAGCAAAAATTTTTATCCGATGGCATTTATCCTATCAACAATGATGATCGATGAACTCCCCGTGGATGAACGCATAACGGCAATTATCAAGGAGAGGGGGATCACACATCTCTATCCTCCCCAGAAGGATGCCCTTCCCCATGTACTCTCGGGAAAGAACGTGGTGATGTCGGTGCCCACAGCAGCGGGGAAAAGTCTGGTTGCCTACATTGCCATCCTGCAGGCGGCCCTGGAACATAAAAAGAGCATGTACATTGTGCCCCTCCGTGCGCTGGCACAGGAAAAATACGAGGATTTGCTGCCGTTCCGGGATATCGGCATTACCGTCGGCATCTCCACCGGAGATCTTGATAAGAGAGGAGATTATCTCGGGAAGTACGACATTGTGGTGTGCACCAGTGAAAAGGCCGATTCCCTGCTCCGCCACGGCTCGGACTGGCTCCACGATGTGAGCATTGTGGTCGCCGACGAGATACATCTGGTAAATGATGCGTCGCGAGGGCCCACCATGGAGGTGAACCTCGCCAGATTCATGCTCATGCAGCAGGTCCAGGTGATTGCCCTTTCCGCCACCATCCAGAATGCAGAGGAGGTGGCCCGCTGGCTCGACGCCGAGCTCATCCAGTCAACCTGGCGGCCTGTACCATTAAAGGAGGGAGTGCTCTTCGGCAGGAAGCTTTCCTTTCTGGATGGAACCTCACGGGAGCTGCAGAATTCCCGGCTGGAGGGACTGCTGGAGGATGTGCTGGATGATGGCGGGCAGGCACTGGTCTTTGTGAACACCCGCCGGGCATCCCAGGCAGCGGCGGAGCAACTGGAGGAGATAACCGCCTCCCGGCTTGACCCCGGGGAGCGGGAACAGCTGCACGAACTTTCGGAACGCATGGTGCACGACGAAACAAACATCGTGTCGCGGAAACTCTCCCGCTGCATGGAGCGGGGTATCGCGTTCCATCATGCCGGACTGAGCACACTTCAGCGACGGAGTGTGGAAACCGGCTTCAAACAGGGGCTCATCAAATGCATTGTGGCAACACCCAC
>QMSU01000033.1 GCA_003650975.1 Thermoplasmata archaeon | reverse complement strand
CTCCGCCCCCACCGGTGCGATCATGTGCTCCTGTATGGCAAGGTCACTTCCTGCATGCATCCCGCCGTTGATAACATTCATGAAGGGAATGGGAAGAAGCGTTGCGTTTTCATTGAGATATGCATAGGGTTCTGCCCCCCTGCATAAAGCGGCGCATTTGCACGTGGCAACAGAAACGGCAATGCAGGCATTGGCCCCAAGCACTCGCTTATTTTTTGTGCCGTCCATGGCAATCAACTTATCATCTATTGTTTCCTGTTCGGTGACATCCATTCCCACAAGAGCCGGGGCAATGATGGTGGCGATGTTTTCAATTGCCCGGTGTACGCTCTTTCCATGATATGCTCCTTCACCATCACGGAGTTCAACTGCTTCCTCTTTTCCCTTTGATGCTCCTGAAGGTGCAACCGCCCTGCCCATGGCATTTCCGGCATATACCAGTGCCTCAACAGTGGGATTGCCTCTCGAATCCAGCACCTGCCGTGCCTTTATCTTCTCGATACGAAAGTTCATACCAATAATAACGCCGCTATTTATGTATATATGGTTACCTCATGAGCCTTTCTTTGCGTCCTTTTCCCAGAGTTTCTTTCGCTCTTTTGCGGTTCTTCCGGTGGCCTCAAACAGAAATTCGTTCCACTTGCGGAGGGTGGCATAGGTAGCCTGCGTATCGGGAGAAGGAATGGTTTCAATCATGATGGAATTGCCCTCTTTCTTTATCCGCACGGTTCCGATTCCCTCTGCCTCAAACTCCATGCCCTCCTCGGTGCTGCCCTCCGCATTGAAGTATTTTTTCACCAGCGCATCAATATCGGGTTTGTGGCCCCGTTTAATCGAATAGATTCTCATGTTTCACAATACAGAAAATGTTTATAAAATCTTTTGGATACTCATCAATGAAGGTGGTTATTTCTCTCGGGGGTTCGGTGCTTTCACCAGAAAATGCCAGCTACATCCCTGAAGTGGCGAACCTCATCATCAGAGTTTCACAGGAACATGACCTCTATATCGTCGTTGGTGGGGGGAAGACCGCCCGGCACTACATCACTGCGGCGCGGGTGTTCTGCACCGATGAGCAATATCTTGATACCATCGGCATAGCAGCAACCCGCCTGAATGCCCTTCTCATCAATGCGTTCTTCAAGAAGCCCATTCCAGAAACCATAGAAGCGGCGGCGGCGATGCAGCCACCTGTGATAATGGGAGGGACTGTTCCCGGTCACTCAACCGATGCGGTGGCGGCGATGCTGGCACGGCGGGTGAGTGCTGACCGGCTGGTCATTGCAACCGATGTTGATGGAATATATGAAAGGGATCCCAAGCGGTATCCCGGAGCAAAGAAACTCGACTCCATCCATATAAGAGAATTGCGGGCGATGGCGGGAGACACATGGAAAAAAGCGGGGATGAATGCAGTGATAGATGGCATTGCCTGCAGAATCATTGATGAGGAAAAAATATCCACCTGTGTGGTCAATGGAAAGGATGTGAAGATGCTGGAAAATGCTATATATGGCGAGGAGTTTAATGGAACAGTGGTGGAAGTATGATACCTCAACATGGGCACTGTCAAATGTGCGGAAAGGCAATTAAATATGGGGAGACGGTCTGCAGCGATAAATGCCAGGAGGAATATGAGAAATATCTCAAAAAGAGAAAGATGTACATCTATATCATGTATATTGCGCTGGCTTTTCTTCTGGTGATGATGTTCCTGCAGATAATGTGAGTGCAAAGGTGCGCCATTAAAGGCTATATACAGGAGGGGCATTCTCTTTTGTGATGCCTCTTTCGAATCCCTATACACCCGTAAAGGGGAGAATTATACACTGTGTCCAGTTCCCTTTTGAAATAAAACTGTTCAGGATAGAGGCATCGCTGGAGTTCACACCGGGGCAGTTCGTGGAAATCTCGCTTCCTGGTGTGGGGGAATTCCCCGTCTCAATTACCTCGCCGCCCCATGAAAGAGGGTGGTTCGAAATCGGTATTAAAAAGGTGGGAAGAGTTACTTCATATGCCTTTTCTTTGGGAACGGGCGATTGCATGAATTACCGGGGACCGTTTGGCACCGGTTTTCCATTGGAAAAAATGAGGGGGAAACGGTTGGTTCTTGTCGCAGGAGGTCTCGGAATACTTCCGCTGAGAAGTTTCATAAAGGAGGTACTTCACACCCGGTGGTGCGAATCTCTGACCATTCTGTACGGTATGAAGAGCCCCGAACATATGATGTTTCGTGATGAGCTAAAAGAATGGGCACGCCAGGCAGAGATTATTGACGTGTATGAATACGGTGGAGAGAGAACCGGTCTGGTGAGTAATTTCATCGAGTATACCCACATCCTGGGGGATGAGATTGTGCTGATGTGCGGACCCCCCGCCATGTTCAAACCTGCGGTGAAAAATCTCATGAAAAGGGGGATAACTCCTGACAACATATTTATATCTCTGGAGAGGAGAATGAAATGCGGTATAGGAACATGCGGGCACTGCATCATCGACGGGCAACTGTATGCCTGTACCCATGGACCGGTTTTCCAGTATTCCAAATGTGAGCGTGCCGCAAGTAGCAACAGTAACGGATAAATAAGGGGAGATATTACCCCATTAAATGCATCCCATGGAATCAGGGCAGTCCATCGCCTACAAACAGTTTCCCGTTGCACTTGATGAACGTGTGTGTTCGCGGTGCAGAATCTGTGTATCCCTCTGTGAATGCTTCACCTACGATGAAGCAGATGATCGCATCGTGGTGAACAGCATCTCCTGCAAGGGGTGCGGCATCTGTGTTGCTGCCTGCCCCTCGTCGGCACTCTCCCACATATACGATGACGGGATGTTTTATGAGAGCAGGAGCGTGCCCGGAGAGGAGATGATTGCCTTTGACTGCAGCAACTGCATGTACCTCTGGAAGGAAGAACCGGAGAGAATCGTGTTCTGCGAGCGTCGATTCGACATGGGAAAGGCGCTGAGGAGTGCAGGGGAGGGGAAGGAAGTGGTGGTGAAAAGGTGCCTCTTTTCAGATGAAAAAATTGAGGAGAAAAGCGAGAAGGTGCGCAAAACACAGGCACTGCTGCGTATGTGTAAACTGGAAGAGCGTCTGAAGGTGGAATAGTGTTGCATGAAGTGATAAAAAAATCCCGTGCGTATTACTGCGTTGAGTGCAGGAAGTGCAGCTCCATATGTCCGGTGACCCGTGTCTATGGGAAGTTCTCACCGGCAAGTATCGTGGAACGCTCGCTCGTGGGCATCGACGACGAGGTGCTTGAGAGCAATGAAGTGTGGAAATGTTTGAGCTGCGGACTGTGCCATGAGGTCTGCCCCTCGGGGGTTGATTTTCTCTCATTCACCCGGGAGGTGCGCATGCTCGCACGTGAACGGGGCAATACCGGCATACCCACCCATGAGGGGGTATTCGAGAGTATCGAACACCTGATGGCAGAGGGTGAGGTGGCACCACCATCCCTGGAACACGGCAAAACCGATGAGGATGCTGACACACTCTACTTTGCCGGATGCCTGCCCTTTTTTGATACAATGTTCAGGGAGGTGGGATTCAATGGCATGAAGATTGCCGATGACGTGGTGCGCCTGCTCAACCACTACGGCATCACTCCCGCCGTGCACTACGGATGCTGCGGGCACGACGCCCTGTGGAATGGGGATATGAAGCTGTTTGAGAAACTCAGGAAGAAGAACGTGGCAATGGTGAAGGAGCGGGGAGTGAAAAAAATCATCTTCTCCTGCCCCGAGTGTTACCGCACGTTTAAAATGGATTATCCGGAGATGAATGCGGAGCTTCTGCACATATCAGAATTTCTGGCGGAACAGAAAATGGAGGGAGAGGCGGATGACCGGGAATATACCTACCATGACCCCTGCCGGCTCGGACGGCATCTGGGCATCTACGATGCCCCGCGGGAGGTGCTCGGTCGCATTGGTGTGGAGGTGCGGGAGATGGAACACCATCACGAGCTTGCGGTGTGCTGCGGCACCGCAGCGTGGATGAGCTGTGACTGGAAATCGGAAGAAATCCGGAAGGAACGGCTCGATGAGGCGGAAAAGACGGCGGACATTCTCATCACCGCCTGCCCGAAATGCCAGATTCATTTCAAATGCACGCTCTCCCATGAAAAGCGAGACCTGGAGGTAAAGGACCTGGTGGAACTTGTTGCGGAAAGGATACTATGAAGAATGTGGTGGTTATTGGAGGAGGAGTGGCGGGGATCCAGGCATCCCTGGACCTTGCCGAGCGTGGCATCCACGTGTACCTGGTGGAAAAGGAACCGAGCATTGGCGGGAGGATGGCGCTGCTGGACAAAACCATGTCCACCAACGATTGCAGCATATGCATTCTCGCCCCCAAGATGAACGACTGCTTTTCCCACCCCAACATAGAGGTGCTTGAGTACTCTGAGGTGGTGGGTCTTACGGGAGAGGCAGGCGATTTCACGGTGAAGGTGCGCAGGAAGGCAAAATATGTGGATGCGAGCAAGTGCACGGGATGCGGCGATTGCATGGAGAAGTGTCCCACGGAGATCCCCAATGAGTACAACAGCAATCTCAACAAGCGGAAGGCGATATACCTTCCCTTTCCCCAGGCAGTGCCCCGGAAGGCGACCATCGATGAGGAATACTGTCTGAAACTCACCAAAAACCGGTGCGGTCTCTGCCAGAAAATCTGCAAGGCAGAGGCAATCGACTATACGCAGAAAGATACCATGGTGGAATTGTCAGCCGCTGCCATCATTGTGGCGGTGGGTCTGTCGGTGTACGACCCGCGGGATCTCCATGAGTATGGGTACGGGAAATACGAGAACGTGCGCACCTGGATGGAGTACGAGCGGCTCATCAATGCGGCGGGTCCCACCCACGGTCATCTGAAGTGTGCACCCGACGGGAGAAGACCGAAAAAGATCGCCTTCATCCAGTGCGTGGGCTCCAGGGATGTGAAGCGGTGCCGGTGGTGCTCGTCGGTGTGCTGCATGGTCTCCATAAAGAGTGCCATGCTGGCAAACGAGCACTACAATGACCTGGAATCCTACATATTTTACTCTGACCTGCGGGTGTTCAGCAAACGGTTCTATGAGTACAGCAAGCGGGGGGAGAAGGATTATCGCATCACCTATATCCATGCACGCCCCGGTGAGATTGCAGAGGATAAGCGGACGAAGAATCTCACCCTTTACTATGAAAATGAGGATGAGGGAAAGGTGGATGCGCTCGAGGTTGAGATGGTGGTGCTCGCAACGCCCATCCTTCCGGCGGAGGATACGGTACGCATTGCAGAAACACTGGGACTCGAGGTGGACGATGACGGATTTCTGAAAACCGTGGACTACCTCCAGTACCCCGTGGAGACCTCAAAGCCGGGCGTGTATGTGGCGGGATGCTGTGAGCGCCCCAAGGATATCACGGAGAGCGTGATACAGGCATCTGCGGCAGCGGCGAAAGCAGCGGTACTTGCGGAGGGATGATGATGGCAGAAGAACTGAGAATAGGTGTGTTTGTGTGCGACTGCGGAACCAACATTGCAGGATTTCTGGATGTGCCTGAAGTGTGCGAGTATGCAAAAACCCTTCCGGACGTGGTGTACGTGAAGGAGAACATGTATACCTGCTCCAATGCCGGTATCCAGGAGATAATGGATGCCATACCGAAGTATCGGTTGAATCGGGTGGTGGTTGCCTCGTGCACACCCCGCACGCATGAACCGCTGTTCAGAAAGGCATGCGAGGATGCGGGATTGAACAAGTTTCTATTTGAATTCGTGAATATTCGTGACCAGTGCTCCTGGGTCCATCAGAAGGAGAGGGAAAAGGCAACGGAAAAGGCAAAAGATCTGGTGAGGATGGGCGTGGCACGGGCACGGTTGCTTGAACCCCTCGAGGAAATTGAGATTCCCGTGGAGAAAAGCTCGCTTATCATCGGCGGGGGAGTGGCGGGGATGACCGCCGCGCTCTCGCTTGCGGAGCAGGGATTTGAGGTGCACCTGGTGGAGCGGGAGTGCACCCTCGGGGGATTGCTCAACGGAATCAACGAGCTGTATCCCTCGGACAGGGATGCCGGTGCACTGCTTGATGAGATGAGAGAGAAAATTGAAGGGGAGAAAAGAGTGCACGTGTACCTGGAAAGCGAGGTGGACCACGTGGATGGCTACATAGGGAATTTCAGTGTGAAGCTGAAGGGAAAATCCCGGGATGAACTGAAGGTGGGAACCATCATCGTGGCAACGGGAGCGCAGCCCTACGAGCCCATGTACATGTACAATTACGATGAGTATGAGAATGTCATCACCCAGTACGAGCTGGAACGGATGCTGAAGGAAAAAAAGACGGGAAACTGGCAGAAGATTGTGTTCATCCAGTGCGTTGGTGGACGAGGTGAGAGGGTGCGGTACTGCTCCCGTATCTGCTGCATGAATTCCATAAAAAATGCCCGGTTGCTGAGGAAACTGCTCCCCGATGCGGAGATATACATCATCCACCGGGGGATGCAGACCTACGGGACGGTGTATGAGGAATACGTGAGAAAGGCACGGGAGGAAGGTGTGCGATTTGTGCGCGTGAAAGATGGCATTCCCACCGCTTCCTCGCTGGAAAAACGCAACGGCAAGCTGGCAGTGGGCTTCTACCATCCGGGACTCAGGAGGAAACTGGAGATTGATGCAGATCTTGTGGTGCTCGCAACGCCGCTCATTCAGCGGGAGGATGCAAAGCGCATCTCCCAGCTTCTCAAGGTCCCGCTGGGACAGGACGGGTTCTTCTTCGAGGCGCATGTAAAACTCCGCCCGGTGGATTTTGCCACCGACGGTATTTTCATGGCGGGCTCCTGCCGGGCACCTGCGGATATCAATGAATGCATGATGCAGGCAATGGCTGCAGCCTCCCGGGCTGCCATCCCCATGGCAAAGGGGTACGTGAAAACAGAGCCGTACACCCCCACAATAGATGAGGAGCGATGCATGGGATGCGGTGTGTGTGTGGAGGTGTGTCCATACGGAGCAATGCATCTGGTGGAGAAGAACGGGAGAAGGGTTGCAGAGAATATCCCCGCCGCGTGCAAGGGATGCGGGGCATGCGGCTCCTCATGTGTCCACAGGGCAATATCCATGGGCCATTTCAGAGATGAACAGATCATGGCACAGATAGATGAGGTGGTAACATGAGCTTTGAGCCCAAGATTGTAGCAATGCTGTGCAACTGGTGCAGTTATGCCGGGGCCGACCTTGCAGGTGTGAGTAGATTCCAGTATCCCCCCACCACGCGCGTGATAAGGGTAATGTGCTCCACAAGAGTTGAGCCGTCATTTGTGCTGAAATCATTCCTGAACGGGGCAGACGGCGTGCTGGTGGGCGGGTGTCATCTGGGTGACTGCCATTACGTGACGGGCAACTATTACACCATAGGAAAAATGAATATGGCAAGGAAACTGCTGAAATATGCCGGTATTGATGAAAAAAGGCTCCGGCTTGAATGGGTTTCCGCCTCGGAGGGGGAGAAATTTGCCAGCGTGGTAACCGATTTTACCGGTGAACTGAAGGAACTCGGCCCGCTGGGGGAAGAAACAAAGAACAGCCTTGCACTGCGGGCGGCATTCAACGTCTCGCTGAAACCGCGCATCAGAATACTTGCCACAAAAGAGCGGATGCTCACCGTGGAGGGGAATAAATATGGTGAAATTTACACTCCCTACGAATTTGACAGGATTTCAGATGAGATAGTGTGGGATGAAATAAACGAGGAGAAAATCAGGTTGCTGCTTCAGCAAAATGCGTGTACCTTGTTGGAGATTGCAGAAAAAACAGGATTGAAGAAGGAGACGGTGTTCCTGTATCTCATGGATTTCATAAAAAGAGGAGAAGCTTCATTTAGGGAGGAAGACGGCACCTACGTGTTTTATCATGATGAAAGAGAGCTCTCCATACCGGAACCCCTGATAACCGGCAAGTATGAGGGAAAAGAGGGTGTGGTGGTGATCGGCGCAGGGGCAGATGGTCTCAATAGGGCCATTGCGCATGCCGAAAACGGCGAAAATGTGGTGGTGATAGAGCGGCATCCCGCAATCAACCGGTATACCGTGAGAAAATATCTCTCCTCTCTTGATAAAGAGATACCCCTTGAAAAATTTGTGGAGCTGGTGAAAAAAGGGGCCATCACCGTACTCACAAATTCATGGGTCAGAAAGATTGCCGACGGCTCGGTAAAGGTAGTGCAATATCCGGGCAGGGTGAATGAGAATTGCAACAACTGCAATGTGTGCTACGAGGTGTGTCCGCTCAAAACAGTGGACAGGGAAAGAACGCTGTTCTCCAGAAAGGCTGCCTACGGCATACGGGGCATCCCCACCACCTATGCGCTCGAAAAGGAAACCCCCTTCTGCCAGACAAGCTGCCCGGCCCACCTTGACATACGGGGATATGTGGCAAAGATAGCAGAGGGCAAGTT
>QMSU01000032.1 GCA_003650975.1 Thermoplasmata archaeon | reverse complement strand
TGTGCAGAGTGCATTTTTTACGCTTTCAGCTATCAAGTACCGCGACCGCAACAGGTTGAGAGACCGGCTGCACAGACTGGAGGCACAGCAGGGGGAGAGCTGGCCGGTGGATGATCCGGAGCGGGTGGAGCTGAACCTGCGGATAAAAAGCTTGGGCCAAAAAGGTGGAGACTATCTGGCCTACGGCCTGACAGCCCTGCTGGTGAGCATGCTGGATTCTTATGTCAGCGCCCATCTTTACCGCTTCGAACGCAACTTTCAAGTATATGCAGGCCGGGGCATTGAGGTGTCAATGCGCTTCTAAGTCCGGCTTTCCCCGGGCTGTAGCACTGTTTCGGGAAATCTTTCCCGGGAATCATCAACATCACAGCTAAGCGCAAGCCGCTGTTGTGGCTCAAGCGGTTGACCCGGTACAACTGCTTCCGCCGCCTGCAGCGCAGCCGAAACAGTTGGACCCGAAGCGGATCTGGCGGGTGAGGAGCTTGTCCAGATCGAAATCGAATATGGTGGATGGAGCTCCGTTAGACAGCTCTATCTGCAGCATCTGGTTGAAATCGCAGTCGTAGAGCTTTCCATATCATAACCTACACTGACCAGGCTTCGGCACATCACCTCCTGGGCGGCTGCAGGATTGAAAGCGGTGAACAGTTTCTCCATGTATTCTTCAAAACTGTCGGTTGATTCAAGCATTTGTCTGAAACGGTTTATCGGCATGTTGGTCATGGTGTAAAGCCGGTTGAAAGTGATGCCGAATTTGGTATATAACTGATGTTTATAGTCTCTCTGGAGGCTTTCCTGGCTCGCCGGAGGCGAGGCAAGGATTTATAAAGCAAATCCGCAGAGTTCGGGGTTCACTTCAGCTAAATACTTATCCCTAATATACTCCAAGCAATTGTTAAAACTATCCCTACACCTATTAAACAGCCGCTCATTTTCCCCATAGAAGAACTCAATGGAGTTCTTGCCTCTTCAATCCCATGTTTTCTCAGGTGCTCTGCGATTTTCCCTTCAAATAACCCAGCAAATCCATCGGTAATTGAATCTCCTACAGCACCTCCAACAATTGCACCAAGCACTCCTGCAAAACTTGCTCCGATCAATGCTGCAATTCCTAATATCCCCGTATCAATTGCTCCAAATACAATATCCGCCCCAACCGATTTTATTGTTCTCCCGGAGATTTGTAACGGAATCCATGGGATAAAACCCAATACACTTATCACTGGGCCAATTATTTTTGCATTATAGATTGTAAAAGAAATAACGCACACTATTACAATCGAAATTATTGTTACACTCACTAATGCCGGAATAAATCCTTGTTTTTTCATATTAGTAGGTGGTGAGCACCGAATTTCATTTGACTTGGATTACTCGTACTGGGCTGCCTCGTCCAAGGGTTCCTTTACCTCGTTATCCTTGATATATACCGGATGCGAGATGATGGTTCTCCTGCAGCAGTACCTCCTCACGCCCAGTTCGTCCAGCACTTTTTTTGCATCCTCCCCTTCAAGGTACACTCTCTTTTTGTATTCTTCAAAGAGTGAGGCAAGCACCTTTCCACAGGTGAAACAGCGAACAGGGATGATCATTTTTTCACCTGTATGACTTCTGACGCCGCTTCCGCGCGCCCCTGCCAAGCTGCTTTTTCGGTTCTCTGCGACGGGTGTCACTCACCAGAAGCGTTCTGTCATATTCCATGAACATTCTCTTCAACTCACCGTCTTTGGTGAACTCCGCCAGCGCCTTTGCAATGGCCGTTCTCGCCGCCTCAGCCTGGCTGATGGGGCCACCTCCCCTCACCCTCACGTTCACGTCTATTTTCTGACCATGCTTTTCGGCAAGCTGCATTGGCTCGCCCATGATCTCGCGAAGGTACGCCGGGTATGTCTGCAGGATAAGATTGTTGATCCTCACCCTTCCCTTTCCCTTGTGCGCATAGGCGCGAGCAACCGCGCTCTTTCTTTTTCCAGATGTAATAACTACTTCTGCCATGTTATCCCCAAATATCCTGACAATTCTTTCAGGGTCATATAGTCCAGCGACCGTTTCATCTCCAGTTTTTCAACCTCTGCATCCTTCAGTTCTTCCGGAACCCCTATGAACACCCTGAGCCGTTTATAGGCCATCCTCCCCTTCGGCTGCTGATACGGAAGCATCCCCCTCACCGTTCTTTTGAGAATCATGTGGGGCATCCGCGAAAAGTACGGTCCCTTCCGTTTCATACCTCCCACCTCTGTTTTATGCCGGTATCGCGCAATGATTTCCTCCTTTTTACCGCTGATGATGGCCTGCTCTGCATTGATGATGGCTATTTCTTCACCTTCCAGAAGACGTTTGGCAACAACAGAAGCGAGGCGACCCACCGGCAGACGTGCTGCATCTATTACCGTCATCCTTAACCACCTATGATTCTTACATTACTCCCCTTGGGATTTTTTTCAATGAGTTCCACTATGCTGTAACACTTTCCGCCGGCCTTCTCGATTTTCTCCCGGGCGCTTTTTGAGAATTTCCAGGCTGCAATCTCCACCTTTTCTGCATCGCCCATACCGAGCACCTTGCCCGGGACCAGTGCAATTTCACCTTCTTGAAGATGAGTGACCAGCTTGCCCACATTAACCTCAGCCCAGCTCTTTGCTGGTTTCTCGAGTTTTTTTGCCACTGCCCTCCAGATCGCTGCATCATGTTTTCTCGCTGCTTCGTAGAGTGTATCAATGGTTCTGTTGATACGAGGGTTTGTCTTTTTTCTTCTCATTGGAAGGAAGTATAAGCAACTATTTTATAAGATTTGTGCTTGTATGTAGGCACCCTGCAGTTTTCCTGCACTCAGAAAAACAGCAGGTAAATTACCCCGATGATAAACAGTATGAAAAGGGTGGCGATGAGCATCTTTACGGCAAATTTTATGAGTTTCCAGCCGAGCAGCACCGCAACTGCGATGACAAGAAGAATCCCGATGGGAAGAAACGGTATCATAATAGGGAAATGAAAAAGAGTTTATAATGCTTATGAAAAATCGCATGCCTTATCGGTGCCCGTTCAATCCATATCATGAAAACGGGGTTCCCTTTCTGCCCGTAACTTCTTTATCTTCATACGGATTTGCCATTCTGGGGAGGAGGGCCATGACAACCGCCTCTTTTATCAGATGCCTTCTCTCCACATTTTTTGAAAGGTACCACACAAGCCCTCTTTCCCTCTCCTCATCAGTGCCAAATGGTACCGCTCTTTTTATTTCCTTCCCCTCACGCATGAGTTCCAGAATCCATTCGGGGCACTGGAATGCGGGGCCCTTCCCGTAGGTTATATAGCCAACGCTGTCGGCAACGGCAGCATAATGCTCAACGAAAAATGTGCCGTGCTCCTCCCTTACCCCCGCCTCTATGCCCACACCGTAATCACCATGCGCAACGGCGGCGGCCGCCCGCCGCACCGCACCTTCCAGGATTTTTTCCCCTGCCGGCTGGTGTTGAGTTTTTATCTCAGTGCGGGCGTACGTGATGGATATCCCGTGCGGAGATGCAAATATCTCATTGAATGCATCCTCCGTTGCCGCCATTTTCACATCATTTCCGGAGGCGATGCATACCCTCAGAGGTGTTATGCGTTTCCGTCCCGCAATCTCGCCCCGCTTTATTCTGCTGGTGGAGATGGGAATTCCATCCTGGGCCAGCACATACGGAACCACCACAACGCGCAGCGGTTTGAGTCCCCTATGCACCCTCATTTTATTTATCTCCTCTGCATTCCTCGCAGTTTCTGGAGAAACCACAATGACGTCAAAATCTTCTTTTACTGCCGTCCCGTACGTATCGTCAATCGGCTCAATGGATGCCTTCCAGCCCATATCCCGGAACAATTTTTCCAGCGATTCTTTTCTTTCCCGATAGCTTCTCGTCTTCTTTTTTTTCGTTTTCACAAGGTTATCCGATGATAACCCAACGACAACCTCACCTCCCGTTTCAAACGCCCTCTCAAAGAGGGCGATATGCCCCTCGTGGAGTATGTCAAAGGTGCCGCCCACACACACTTTCATAGACAATGATGCAAAAAAGAATATATAAGAGTTGCATGCATAATTCCCCATTTTTAACTACATGAACTATGAAGATGAGGGTAGCGGCTGGAACAGTTACTGGGACACCTGGCAGGGATGCCGCCATTCCTCCATTGACATTGATGTGACCACCGGACTGTTCTATGCCGCCTTTGACTGGTACAACCAGACCACCGATTCATGGGACATTGTGCTACTCAGCGCCGACTGCAAGCGGCTGGAGGAGGAAGATGCAGGAGAACGCTCATGGATCATGGGGGGAGACATGGATGAGGAGACCTGCCCTGCGGTGGCAGCGGCAAACGATTACATTTACGTGGTTGCCCAGTACGACCAGCTGGCAATAGGTCAGCAGGACCTCGTGTGCTACTACTCCTCAGATGGGGGAAGTACGTGGAGCTCCAGCATGGTTGCCGCATCAGCGGATGATGAGCTCTATCCCTCGGTGGTGGCCTACGGTGACACGGCAACGTGCACCTTTACCAAAAACGGCAATCTGTATGTCACCTTTACCAGTGACGGAGGAGCAACATGGAGCGATCCCGAGCAGGTGAACGACAACGAGGGAACCGTCATTGAAGAATACCACAATGCCAAGGTTATTCCGGGAGGAAACGCGGTGTGGATGGATTCGAGAAATGGTGAATCGGATATATACCATGACAATGTGGGCACACCGGTACCTGTTATCACCATAAAGGAGATACGGGGCGGCTTTGGAGTTTCCGCAACACTTGAGAATATCGGAGGGATGGCTGGAACCCAGATACCGTGGAGCATATCATTCGACGGCCTTGTATTTCTTGGAAAGGAGAAATCCGGAACTGTGGACATTGATGCAGGAGAAAGCGTCGAGGTGAAAACGGGATTAATTCTTGGAATAGGGAGAGCTGACATCACGGTGACTGCCGGGGGAGCTGCTCAGACAGTAAGCGGCTTTGTCCTTGGTCCGCTGGTACTGGGCGTAAGCTGATCTTTCCCCTTCTTTTTCTTTTCAGATACTCGCTTCGGATATCCCCTGTACCATGCAAAACATTTAATTTATGGTTGGTGTTACACCAGTGGTGAATGTAATGGAAGAGAAAGTTACCGTTGAGGAATTGCTGGCCAAGGCACAGAAACCTGCCGAGGATGCAATGAAACTGCATCCATTTTACAAGGGAAAGGTTCAGATCTTGCCCAAATGCGCAGTGCGTGATTTTAATGATTTTGCCATATGGTACACACCCGGCGTTGCCGAGCCGTGCAAGGACATCGCCAGAAATCCTGAAAAGGTGTTCGAGTACACCAACAAGGCAAACTTTGTGGCGGTGGTGAGCGACGGAACGCGGGTGCTGGGTCTTGGTGACATAGGACCGCTCGCCGGCCTTCCCGTGATGGAGGGAAAGGCCCTCCTGTTCAAGTACCTCGGTGGCGTGGATGCCTTCCCTCTCATGATTGACACAAAGGACCCCGACGAATTCATTCAGGCGGTGAAGTGGGCCGCTCCCACCTTCGGCGGCATCAATCTTGAGGACCTTTCTTCCCCGAAATGCTTCTACATACTCGATAGATTGAGGGAGGAGATGGACATACCTGTCTGGCATGACGACCAGCAGGGAACCGCCGCCATTACCCTTGCCGGCGTGATAAACGGACTCAAGATAGTGGGAAAGAAAATGAGTGAGGTGACATACGCCATCATCGGAACCGGGGCTGCCAATGTGTGCATGATACGAACGCTGAGAAAGGCTGGCGTTCCCTACCGGAATATCATTGCGGTGGATTCCAAGGGGATTCTGCACCCCAACAGGGAAGACATCGAAACATTCAAGGAGAAAAATCCCTACAAATATGATATTGCCATGAACTCCAACGGTGAGGGAAGAACAGGAGACATGGCCGAGGCAATAAAGGGCGTTGACGTGTGTATTGCCGCCTCAAAACCAGGGCCCGGAACCATAAAAAAGGAATGGGTGGCGGAAATGAATGATGATGCGGTCATGTTTGCGGAGGCGAATCCAATACCGGAGATATGGCCGTGGGAGGCAAAGGAGGCAGGCGTGAGAATCTTCGGCACCGGGAGAAGCGACTTCCCAAACCAGGTGAACAACAGTCTCGGTTTCCCGGGCATTTTCAGGGGCACGCTGGATGTCATGGCAAAGACCATCACCGACGAGATGCACATTGCCGCCGCATATGCCATTGCAGAGGTGGCGGAGAAGAAAGGGTTGCGCGAGGACTACATTGTGCCAACCATGGATGACTGGGAGGTATTCCCCCACGAGGCAACACAGGTGGCGATGAAAGCAATAGAGCAGGGTATTGCAAGACGAAAACTTTCCAGAGGAGAGATTTACGAGATGGCAGAGCAGACAATAAGAAGTGCACGGGAGCAGACCCAGTCGTTGATGAAACAGGGTTTTATTAAGGTGCCATGAGAAACGCCATTGAGGAAACCGATGAGGGATGCATCATTCATCTGAAGGTGAAACTGGGAGAGCGATGCCGTTTTCCCGCAGGATATGACGAATGGAGGAAAAGGATAGAGATAGAGGTGAATGAGGAGCCGGTAAGGGGGAGGGCCAACAGGCAAATACGTGCGATGATGGCTGACTTCTTTGCCCTCAATGGCGATGACGTGGTCATGGTGTATGGACATAAGGCAAAAGAGAAGGGCGTGCTGGTGAAAAGGAGCATGCTGGAAGTGGAAAAATTTCTGAAAAATGGACTGTAAAGGAGCGGTGGAGGAGCTGGAACGGGCAATTGAAGATCTGAAGGAGCGAAATCGTGATACTCCCATACTCGTGGAGGGGGAAAAGGACGTGAAGGCGCTGCATGCGCTCGGCATAACGGGAACGATACTCACCGTATACCGGGGAAAGGAGATAGCAAACATGTGCGATGATATTGCTTCTCGCTACAGAGAGATAATTCTTCTCACCGACTGGGACAGTGAAGGATGGTACCTTTTCCGGAGAATTGAAAAAAATCTGAGCGGAAGGACGCGATGCATAGCCGACTATCGTCTGATATTTGCAAAGAATGCCATGGTGAAGGATGTGGAAAGTCTCCCCTCCTTTCTTTCCACCCTCCATGCAAAGATGCGTGGGGAACGGAAATTCGACGAGTGAGTTTCATCCGGAACTTTGAAAAAATCACAGATTTTAAATACCGTTGCTGTATTATTATTTCCCTTGTGGGAGGGGCAATAAAATGGGATATCTAAGTGCTGAGGGTGGAGTCTCTTCGGTTGCATTGATTGCAAGTGCGGCATTATTCATTGCGCTGAGTGTGTGCGCCCTTTTTTTCATATGGATTTTTCATTCGTTCATATGAAACGTTGCCCCATCACGTACTGCCTTGTGACATAACCATTGAAGAACTGTATCTCATTTTGAGGACAACTCACAAATCGGAAAATATTTATGCAGTAATAAGTTGGATTATAGTGAATGAATGATGTGTGGGAGTGAGGCAAGGAAGAGAAGGAAATTCATTTTTGCTCTGACCGTTCTTTTAGCGGTAACGGGGATCAGCGTGCTGTATGCGGTGGCACAGCCCTTCATATTTGCCCCCGTATTCGCACGGGAACTGACACCGAAAATCGTCAGTATAAACGATGTTCCCACTGACAGTATTGTGTTTGAAAAATACGGGAGAGACCCCATCTACAGGGAGCGTGATGTAACCATCGTTGTTGAGGTTACCCGCAACCATCATCGCCCGGTAAAGGGGGCGGCGGTCACCATATACGGCTGCGGGGATTCCGCCACCGGCAAAACGGATGAACGTGGATATGCCACCCTCCACCTGCACGTTAAACCCACATGGATACACGGCACACCTGCTGGCCATCTCTCAATGGGTGTGGTGAAGGAGGGATATGACTATTTTGTGGACCCACATGCGGTAAAAATCATCTACCTGTGAAGTGGCAGATGCAAATCCCCACAATGCATCTTTTTTCTTATGCACTGAAGAGCTCGTTGGGGAAAATGATTGCCTGAATTATTCTTTAACAACTCCTTTTCCTCTCCACAAAAATCACCTCTCATTTCGATAAATGGGCTGAAAGAGGCATTATCGCCAAAATTTCCAGAGAAGGGGAAAATGGGCCCGACCGGATTTTCGTACATGCCTGCACCATGTGGCAAGTCTGCATTCGAACCGGCGACCATCTGGTTATGAGCCAGACGCTCCACCAGGCTAAGCTACGGGCCCGCCGAAAGAAAATAGTGAGAGGTATATAAAAATTTACGCATATCCTCCTATCTTCAGAGTTGGGTCACCGAGAAGGATGAATTCCTGCAGGGTGAATGTATCCCCCGGCGCATTGTTCGCATACGCTTCCTGGGCGCCTGCAAACTCCTCCCGGAGAATATCCGTTTCCTGATATGCCTCGAAAAAGGAT
>QMSU01000313.1 GCA_003650975.1 Thermoplasmata archaeon | reverse complement strand
CATTCTCCGTGATTGCCAGAAGACCTGCAAAGGCAGTGGCAACCATCGTAATCATCACTATACTGCTCACAAACTTCCTTTCATGCTTATTTTTCCTTAACATGGTTTTGCCTCCTATCAACCATATATGCAAAAATATGTATATAAAAATTATCCGCAACGTTTTAATATAATAAATGAGGGAATTTAATCGATGTGATATTATTTTTTATTGGAAAAAAATTAATTATAATAGGAAGTAAGGAAGTGAGAAACAACCCATACAAAAAAAGAAGAGAAATCGTTCCATGCGTGGTGCATAATGAAAAGAGCATGACGAGATGCGGCACCATCTCTCACGAACTGGTGTGAACACACTATGCTTCCTTCCAC
Source organism: Thermoplasmata archaeon (assembly GCA_003650975.1). Taxonomy (GTDB): domain Archaea; phylum Thermoplasmatota; class E2; order UBA202; family JdFR-43; genus B78-G9. The sequence goes on along the minus strand of QMSU01000313.1, from coordinate 2,129 downwards.
AGGGAAAAGAGGGAATAATGCTATGTGAATGAAAAAAGCAATGTAAAAAATGAATGAGAAACGCTGAATGTTCTGTGCTGATGCAGATATGCCATCCCCCCTCTTTCACTTCCATTTTCATTCATATATGAAAATAAGTGGATATTCCTCCATGCTCATCCTTCATAAGAAAAATGAAAAAGAACAGTGTAAAAAAATGGAAGAAGAAGCACTGGATATTCTGCACTGATGCAGACATATCATTCTCCTCTTCCATACCCGTTTTCATTCACAATGAAAAATGAATGATTCTTTCCATGCTCATGTGCCATGGAAAAATGAAGGAACGGGGTTTTCCTTTCCTGTATCCCTTCATTTGTATCCATCCACCACCGGTTGTAAAAAATGAGAGAGAAGGTGGTACGTACAGTGCTGGGTATATACAACAACATTCCTTCTCATTGTGCAAAAGAAAACATGAAAAAGAAGGAAAGAAAGGGGAAAGAGGGTTGTGCTGTTCAGTCCTTGCGCCTGGTGACGGTAGTGCCGCCGATGAGTGCTATCAGGGCAATCACCGAGAGTATCGGCACGAGCATGCCCACGGCGTTCACCGGGAACATCACACCGCCGATGGGTGCAGGACGTGTCAGAATGACCTTCGGTGAAAGTTCATTCTGGTACAGATTTGCCCACACATAGCCTGCATAGCCATCGAAGTCTGCGAGGTTGACACCCGTGTCACTGCAATATTGCCATTCACCCGCAGTATCGTTCCATCTGGCAAGACCAAAGAGATCCATCTCGGTAATTCCTGCGGCAAGTAAATCGGCAGTGGTGTAGTTTATCTGGAGATATATGGGCCAGCTCACCGCCCCTGGATCATCCACGGAAATGTCGATGAAGTCACCGAAGGGTGTGGCGATTCCCGGGAATGTGGAGCTTTCTGGGTTGTCTGTGTAGCGAAGTACCGTTACGGTGGTACCGGTGGAATCGATGGTTACCATCACATCGACATCAGGGGCATACACCGTCTGGGTTCCTGAAGGTACGGTTTCCACCATCGCATAGTCAACGGTGTGACCGTCCGGATAGGCATCAAGCCATGGGATGAAATCCACATGGTCGGACACCGCATCACCCTGTCCGTCCGGATTTGCCGTGGGGTGGTACGGACCTGTTGCATCGCCCCAGTAGTTCTCCTCTGCATCCACCGTGGTTCCTGCGTAGGTATTCTGCACTCCACCCAGCACATTGTCATGGATGTAGCAGTGGTTGACAGATATTGCACCATGACCGCTTGAGCTCACGCCGTAGGTGCCGTTGAAGAGTTCAATTCCACTGATGACTGCATTGTCTGCGGTGATGGTGATGCACGGTCCCGTCTGCATGCCGTCAATGACCGGTGATGACGCATTGGTGATGGTGAGTTCCTTATAGAGGTTCACATTCTCATGATATACGTTGGTGCCGAGCACAATGGTGTGCCCGTCCAGTGTATCCGGATCGTCAATGGCATCCTGAATGGTGAGGAAGGTCTCGCCAGTATTGATATTCTGTACGGTGTGCATCGATGTCACCGTGCCCGATGCGGCGGTATCATCATTGCTTGTGTTCTCATCCCCTGCCATGCTTGTGAATGCCTCAACGGAATACGCTCCCTGCACGAGAGGCGTCCAGTCGGGGAAGGTCGCCACCACGGTTTCTCCAGAGAGTACATCCACGGTGGTGGTTTCGTCGTACACCAGAGCTTTGCTGCTGTCGGTGATTCTGCAGGTGACCGGCACACCGGTCTGGTCGTTGGTACCGAAGTTGTGCACCTGCACCCGTACCGGTGTGGGATTGTTCACTGGAATCGGCCCCGTGGGACTGGTGATACCAACGGCACCCACATCGTCAGATATCGCAGAGACGGTCACCGTTTTTACGGTGCAGTTGTTGGCATTGTCCTCATCACCCGCAAGAAGCGTGCACGCCGTCACTCTGTAGGTACCCGTGGCCCCCGGCGTCCAATCGGGGAAGTTCACGGCCACACTACCGCCTGCAGTAACATCGCAGGTGGTGGTCTGGTCATAGACAGTGGTGTACACGTCTGGGGCGTATACCACAACATCATCCACATACCAAAACATGTCATCATAGGCCACATAGTT
>QMSU01000312.1 GCA_003650975.1 Thermoplasmata archaeon | reverse complement strand
CTCGCGTTGGAACCGCACATCGCGCACGGTGCACGATAGAACATCTATTCCACTGATTTCTTCGTATTTCCCCTGAACGACCAAATCACACCTGATCGGTTCGGCGTCGTCCCGAATCCGAACGGCATTCCACAGCGCCACGAGCAGAAATCCGTTCCCGTCCCGAGCAACGAAGGTTCTCAAGGTATCGGATGAGCGGGAGAGCGTAATCCGCGGCGGGTTTGCGCGGCTTATGTCCGAGCCGAACAGTGTGGTTAAGGCGCGAACGACATAGTAGCCCGCCGTCGGGTTGAAGACCTTATCGAGGATGGCGGCGCTTTCGCCCAAATCCGCCCAGAGGAAGAACCTCGCACGGTTTTCGAGCGCGACCATGTAGGCTCGAGCGACGCGCTTCGCGGCGGCTTTGGAACTCGCCGCCTCGACCGTTGCATCGACCCAGAGTTCCATTTCGGGGTTAATCTTACCGACCGCTTGAGCGGCTTGCTGGAGTTGCGTTGCGAATTCCCCTTCGGGCACGGCGGAAACCCTCGCTGAAACAATCACAGCGCGAATGGGATAGTCCTTCCTCGACCAGCGAGCGGCGAAGCGCGATATCTCCACCGGCTCGTCGAGCCGCAGTTTGCCGAGAGCGAAGGTTGCATTCGGCTGAACCGACTTGATTTCTCGGATAGCCCTTTCGGCGTATTCCGGCGCGATGCCGTCCCGCTCCGACAGTTCCCAGCAAGCGATTGATTTTTCGAACCACTTCGCGAGGAACGCGCAATATCTGCCGAAGGCGTCCAACCGGTCAGCGCCGGTATAGAGCAGATTCCGCGTGGTCAGCGGCATGACGAGGTTGACGCCGCGCGGTCTGCCGATGTCGAGCGCGCGCTGGAGGCTGTGGCTGACGGCAAGTTCCCCGCGCCATCTTTCGACGGTCTCCCACGATGTAGCCTCGGCGGGAATTCTGACCCATTTCACGCCTACATTCGTCGGTGCTATCCACGCATTGTCATCAACGACCACCTTATTGCTGATGTTGGAGCTTGCGCTTATCCTGCTACCGAGGAGGCGCGAGGCGTAGTTGGGGCTTTTGTCGAGATAAACGCCTATCTCGGCAAGCGAGGCTCGGTAACTTTTCTCGCCCGACTCGGCGATGCGCCCAACCTCCGGCAGCCTCGTCATCAGCAGTCGCACATGCTTCGCCTCACGCGTTGGGAATTCGAATCGATCGGGTTGCGGCGCGGGCGGTGGGGGGAAATCCCTCTTTTCCACAACTGTCTCCCATTTCTTGCCGTCCATGCTCAACTGTATCTCGAAGTCCCTCGGAAAGCCCTTCCCGCCGAGGCGTGGGGCGAGCTCGACCCTGTTCACCTTGCGCACAACGCTCATGTCGATGCGTATCCATTCACGGGCGAATTCGCTGTCGTGCTCCTCGGACACCCACGCTATCGACGGCGCGAGTTGCGGGTGTTTCACATCGGTGAGCCTTCCGTCAACGAGGTTGTTCACATCCCACGCGCCGCGCTCGATTGGCGGCACGGGTGCGCCTTTCAGACCGAACAGGTTGTCCTCGATTTCCTGCGATTTGAGGCTCACGATGCGCGCGCTTTCCCCGGGGTCAGCTTGAATCGGTGCCGGCTCCGCGCCGCCCTCGTAGGTGCGAACGAGGTTTACCTGAACATCGTCGCGGTAAACCCTCACGATGAAGTAGCCCACCTTGCGCTCGTCGTAGATTATCGAAAGCCCCGAAACGCCGTAGTGATAGCCGAAGGGGCGGGCGAAGGTGGTGGAAGGAACGGTCAGAAACTCCGTGCCTTGATACCAGTTCGAAATGCGATGATGCGTATGTCCGGTGAAGACAATCCTGAACCTGTATTTTTTTATCAAGGACAACAGGTCGTCCCTTCTCGGCGGGTCGATGACCTCGTAATTGTTCGGACCCACATCGTTCGGCGACACCCAGAAGATTGGCACATGCATGAACATGAACTTGAAACGGCTGTTTTTCGATTTTTCGAGGTCTTCGAGCAGCCACTCCCACTGTCTTTTTTCGCTCGGCAAGCCGGAGTTGAATAGTTGGTCGTTGAGGATGACGAAGTGGCAACCGCCGTAGTCGAACGAGTAAAAATCGCGCCCGAAATATTTGCGATATGTCTTGAGATAATCCTCGCTGATGTAAATGCTGCCGAACCTCAAATGGCGCTTCGAAAAACGCATTGAAAGTTTGTTACCGACATCGTGGTTGCCAGGAACATAGTGGATGGGCACCTTCAATCTCGAGAAGAGTTTGAGCGCGTTTTCGCATTGCTGCGGAAATTCCGGACGGCAGGGGAAACCCGTAATGATGTCGCCGCAGTTTATCACGAAAGCCGGCTTGAGCAGGTTGAGTTGCTTTATTACCCGCTCGACGCGCCAGCTGTGGGCGTATTTCGACTCGCGACCGGGCTCGGCGACATGCGTGTCGCTTATCACGGCGAAGGTGAATTCCGGCTTGCGAACGAGGTCGAGCGACATGGCGTCCGGCTG
>QMSU01000311.1 GCA_003650975.1 Thermoplasmata archaeon | reverse complement strand
GTCCACGCAGGTGGACGCTCGGCTGCAAGCCCTCTAGAGGCGATTTCAATCGCTAACAGAAGTAGCCTGAGCAGTTACTATCCGGGAGGCAATAGAGCTCTACCTGGAGCCCGTGGAGGATGACTGGGTTATCGAGGAGAAGGTATTGGTGCGGGAGTTGGTATTGTGAGCAAGGTTCCGAGCCCGCCCTATACCAAGATTATCCGCTCACACGCGCCTTGCGACTTCGTCCAAATCCCCGTCTTCTTCGCCATTGGGGAAATGTGGTAAGCGGCGGGCGATTCGCCAGCGGAAGATTGCGATCAGCGTCCGGCGGCAGGGACTTTGCAAAGCGCGGTCACGATGGATGACGGTAAGGAGGCAGACCATGAGAAAAACTACGCTATTGCTGCTCGTCGCTGGTCTGATAATAGCTCTGACGGGCTGTCCGGCACCGGCTGCCACGCCGACCAGCACTCCCGTCCCGGCGACCGCGACCGCCACCCCCAAACCCGTGGCTACGGAACCCCCTACGCCGGCCCCAACCGACACGCCGCAGCCCGTAGCAGCGGATACCCCCACTCCAGCCCCAACCGACACGCCGCAGCCCGTAGCAGCGGATACCCCCACTCCAGCCCCGACCGATACCCCCCAGCCCGTGGCCACAATGAAAGTGTTGCTCATCATCGCCCCACAGGACTTCCAGCCCCAGGAGTACAGCGAGACGCGCCGCGTCCTGGAAGAGGCTGGCTACACGGCGGTCGTGGCCAGCACCACGCTGGAGGAGGCGGTCAGCATGGCCCCGGAGAAGCTGAGGGTGAAACCCGACATTCTGATCGGCGATGTGATAGTGGCCGATTACGACGCCATCATTTTCATCGGTGGTGGAGGGGCATCCGTGTACTGGGACGATCCGGTGGCTCACCACATCGCACAGGAGGCCATAGCCCAGGGAAAGGTGTTGGCCGCAATCTGCATCGCCCCGGTCACGCTGGCCAGGGCTGGCGTGTTACAGGGGAAACACGCCACGGTATTCCCCGCCGACAAGGTCGTGGCTATGGTCCAGGATGGTGAGGCTACCTGCACAGGTGAGGAATCCGTGGTGCGCGACGGGATGATTGTCACCGGCAACGGGCCGGGGGCCGCCACCGAGTTTGGCCAGACCATCCTCGCCGCGCTGCGAGAGCAGTAAAATCTCCCGCCGGCTGGCAGCCGGCGGGAGGGTTCAGATGATCTCATCCGATGGATGAAAAAAACGAGCTTCGCTGGTGGGAAGTCAGCGTGCGGGTGGACGGCGAGGCCGCCGAGGCGGTGTGCGAGCTGTTCAACCACCATGGGCAGGGAGGGGCGGTCGTCGAGCAGGTGGTGGGCGAGGAGAACGACGAAACACCCGCCGCGCTGACGGTCGTCGTCAAGGCCTACCTGCCAGCAACCCGACAGGGCCGGGAATCCCGCCAGCGCCTGGAAGAAGGGCTCTGGCACCTGAGCCAGTTGTACCCCATTCCCTCCCCCCAAATCCGGGACCTGGCCCAGGTGGACTGGGCCACTGCCTGGCGTGAGCAATTCACCACACTGCACGTCGGCCAACGAGTGGTCATCAAGCCGACGTGGCTGAGTTATTCCCCCTCGCCCGACGAGACGATCATCGAACTGGACCCGGGAATGGCCTTCGGCACCGGGCTGCATCCCACCACCCGCCAATGTCTGCTGGCCCTGGAGGAGCACCTGCGCCCGGGGATGTCCGTCCTCGACCTGGGCAGCGGATCGGGGATCCTGGCCATCGCCGCCGCCAAACTCGGCGCGGGTGCGGTGTTGGCCCTGGACACCGACCCCACCGCCGTGGAGGTGGCACGGGCCAACGTGCGCGCCAACGGCGTGCAACAGCAAGTCACCGTCGCCCACGGATCGCTGTCTGCGGTGCAGGGCACCTTCGACCTGGTGCTGGTCAACATCCTGGCCCACGTGATCATCGAACTCATCGCCCAGGGGCTGATCAATCGCCTGAAAGCGGGCGGGATCATCGTCACGGCGGGGATCATCGCGGAACAGGCGGCGGACGTCGAGACAGCCCTGCGTGAGCAGGGAGTAGCCATCGTGGAGCGCAAGGTCGAGCGGGACTGGGTGTCGTTCATCGGCCGGAAAGGATGATTCCAGCGATGCACCGTTTCTTCATCCCGCCGGAGTGGATTCAGGGCAGGACGGTCACCCTCAACGGGGCCATCGTCCACCAGATTCGCCACGTTCTGCGCCTGCGCCCCGGCGACCACATCCTCGTGCTGGATAATTCCGGCTGGGAATGGAAAGTGGAACTCACGGAGGTGAGCAAAAACCGCGTGGAGGGGCGCACGCGAGGCAAGTCCCTGGCCAGGGGTGAGCCGCGGACGAAGATTACCCTCTACCAGGGCGTGCTGAAGGGCAACCGCTTCGAATTCGCTCTGCAGAAAGGGACCGAGGTAGGAGTCGTCGAGTTTGTGCCCGTGGTCAGCAGCCGGTGCGTGATCGCCAACGTGGACGCGGTGGAGAAGAAGCTG
>QMSU01000310.1 GCA_003650975.1 Thermoplasmata archaeon | reverse complement strand
CCAGAAGGGCCCAGAAGGGCCACAAACTCCCCATCGCCGATCTCCAAGTTCACATCGTCTACGGCCCTAACTTTGCCGAAGTATTTACTTAAGCTTTTTAAAGTTACTTTCATTTTCCGTTCTCCCCCTAGCAACTAAATTTGGCTTCAGTCACATCGCTTGTTATCGCCTAGGCTTTCCATGCCTTCTCTTTGGAGCGCCTGCTGGGGTAAAAATCCGCTAAGCCCCTCCTTTGACCCCTCCGGTGTAAATGCTGAGGAGGTATTGCTGCGTGAAAGCGTAGAATAGAAGGACTGGGAACATGTAGAAGAGACCCACCGACGTCAGGAGGCCATAATCAAGGAAGCGGAAATCGCCGATGATGCGTTTGAGCATTACGGAGAGAGTCCAGTTATTGAAGCTGGTGAGGAAGATGTAAGGCATGAGGAACTCGCTCCAGCCGGAGAGAAAGCAGAAAATGGAGAGCGCAGCGATTCCAGGCCTTATGAGGGGAAGCACGATCTGAATCCAAGCCCTGAGGCGAGAGCAACCGTCAATGAGGGCAGACATCTCAATATCCCAGGAGATGGTGTCGAAGAAGCCCTTCATAATCCATATGCCGAAGGGCAGGTCCAGGGCAACCTTCACCATAATCACCCCTATAAGCCTGTCGTAGAGGTGAAGGGTATAGAGAATGAAGAAGATGGCGATGAGCAGCGTCACGCTGGGGAAGGCGTGGAGGACGAGGGTCAGGCCGAGGAAAGTTTTACGCCCTGGGAATTTGAGCCGGGAAATGCCGTAGCCAGCGGCCGCAGAGATGCTAACCTCAGCTATGGTCACCACAGAGGCGAAGACGAGGGTATTGAATGTTATCCTCCAGACACTCGGCATATGGGGTAAGGGCTGGGTGAGAAAACGCCAGTTGTGGAGGGTGAAACCTAGTGGCTTGAGCCCCTCGGTCCCCGTAGCGAAGGAGGATACGAAGAGCCATCCGTAAAAAATGATGATGGGCAGGGTGACAATGGTGAGGATAGCATAAGGGATAGACTTCTTAAAGCCTCTAACAATCATCTTAATACTCCCATTTTCAATGGCCAAATTTCAAAGTGGCCATCGGTCATTTAAAGCACCTCTATCTTCGGCTCAGCCACTAGCTCGCCGAATTTGAAAACGCGCAGGTAAATGACGGAGACGATGATGCCGATCACAACCAACACCGCGGCCAAAGCAGCGCCGTAGCCGAATTGGACATTCCCGAAGTAATTGGAAAGGGCCCGATGGAAAGCGTACAGGCTCCAGACCTCCGTGGTGTAGAACCCAGGTCCTCCGTTGGTGAGAAGGAGGATGTACTCGTAGGAGGCCAGGAGGGAGAGGGTCTGATAGCTCAGGACGAAGAGGATGGGCCATTTGATCATGGGTAGGATTATGTAGCGGATGGTTTGAAGCGTAGAGGCACCGTCCACCTTGGCAGCCATGAGGTAATCCGGAAGGATGGATTCAATGGCCGAGGTAAAGATGATCATCCCGAAAGAAGCACCCACGAAGCCGTTGGCCAGGATGATCACGACCCAGGGAGCCTTCATCATCCAGTTCCTGGGCTCAACGCCAAAGGGGGTAAGAAGCTGATTAAGGATGCCATAAGGAGGATTCTCCGTGGCGTAAATCCAAAGGAGGGCGTAGATAACGGAGGGGGTGATGCGGGGCAGAAGCCACAGGGTTCGGAAAAGAGTGGCCGATTTCTTATCAATATATTGGGTGGTTAAAAGGGAGAGGAAGAGAGCCATGCCGACATTGAAAAAGCATAGCGTTGCAGTGACGTAGAAGGCCGTGTTCTTGAGGATCTTGGGCGTCCACTGGCTCCTGATCATCCTCGCGTAATTGGCGAAGCCTATCAGCTTGTAATTGCCGAAGGTGGCCACGCTCATGTCTGTCATACTGATCCAGATGGTCACGATGACGGGAAGGAAGAAGAAGAGCACGATCAATATTGTCGCTGGACTCATGAAGAGGAGAGGAGAGGAATAGGCCTTTAGTCTTGCCCATAGGGAACGGATATCAAACCTCGCTCGCGCCAAGGATATCGCCCTGGCAGTGCTTTGCGATTTCATATCTTGCCCCTCACTATAGATTTGCGCAGCAAATCGGGAATGGGGATATCCCTGCACCCAACTCCCTTTCCCCCTCAGTGGGACCGAGTCTCTCTGAAACCGCTAGAGGTGAGGGAACACCCCCCTCAAGCTCCCCAGAGATTCGCCGCACTATTCCCACTATGGGGGCGTCCTCGCAACCCAGGTTGCGAGGACGCCCCTGCGTAGCGGCCCTCCAAAGGCTACTTAATTATCACCTTGTCTCCCAGCTCATCCTTCAGGTCCTTCACGACAGCATCCAGCGCATCCTCAGGAGTGGACTCACCAGCCATCACAGCCGAGAGGGCCGTCCAAAGGATGGTGTCGTAGGTGCCGAAGTCGGGATGGTTAGGCTGGAACTTGGCATACTCCACCATATAAGCCACGTCGTGCAGGAACTTGTTGGCCTT
>QMSU01000309.1 GCA_003650975.1 Thermoplasmata archaeon | reverse complement strand
ATTTCCCTCCTTGGTGAACTCTTCAATCATTTCCTTCTCGGTCACACTCCTGTCCGCCTTTTTCGGCGGCCTGGGAGGATACTACCTCAGCCGGTCCAGATCGTGGGCTACAAAAGTTCTTTTCATCCTAGTGGGCATTGCACTTTATCTGCCATACCAAGTTGTGCTCATCCCCCTGGTTCAGCTTATGGCCAAAACCAAGCTGGCTTTGACCCACTTCGGATTGATTACCAGTTATCTTATCCTAAATGTCCCGCTTGCGTCCGTTTTGATGGGAACTTTCTTCCTATCCATCCCGAGGGAATTAGAAGAGGCCGCGGAAGTGGATGGGGCCAATAAAATCCAGATTTTCTTCCGGATCGTTTCGCCCATCGCCCTGCCTGCTTATGCCTCCACCGCCATCATCGTCTTCACCCAAGTGTGGAACGAGTTTCTATTGGCATTAACGCTTTCGACCCCTCGCACGACCACCATTCAAGTCAAACTGGCGGAGGTCAAGGGGAGCTACGTAGCGCTTTACAATTTACAGATGGCCGCTGCTCTCATCAGCGTCTCGATTCCCCTCATCTTCTTCCTTGTGCTCGGAAACTACTTTATCCGCGGGATTTTGGCAGGGGCGTTGAAAGGGTGATCCTTCGAAGGTGGGGACAGAGAGCTGCCCCTACGCCATCAAACAGCGTAGGGGATGCCCTCCGTCCCATCCCTTGGGAGGAAGGGCCTTTCGGCCCCGCCTTCGCCAGGAAATGGCTTCTATAAAGTTTTGCCATATACTATAACCATCCTCGATCCTAAGGATCAACCTCCACTGAGATGCACCGGCCTCCTCCAACATCCGCGGCCTAAGCCCAGAGCCCACATATGTCCCAAAAAGCTGTTACCCCAGTGAATTATTCCCAGTAAGGAGGGATGATGAGAAAGACATTCGCCCTTATTACCTCGCTGCTCGGTTTGCTGCTGGCGGTCTCAGTCGCGGCAGGCGGCTGTGCTCCGGCCAGGGAGGTCAAGCTGGGCGCGGATGCCAACGGCAGGGAGATCGAGCTCAAGAAGGGCCAGGTTCTGGTCGTCTCCCTGGAGGGCAACCCCACCACCGGCTACACGTGGGAGGTACAGGAACCCCTCGACGAGCAAGTGCTGCGGCAGATGGGGGAGGCGGAGTTCAAAGCGGCGTCCGACCAACTCGGCGCTCCGGGCGTGCTGACCTTCCGCTTCCAGGCCATGGGCACGGGCCGCACGACCCTCCAATTGATCTACCATCGCCCCTGGGAGGAGAAGGGCGCGAAGCCCTTGAAGACCTTCTCCGTCCAGGTCGTCGTGCGCTGATGGGCCTTCCCATGACGAGCTCGCTGCCAGCTCCCGACGCGGACGTTTTGGCCGTGGCCATCGTCTGCTCGCCGACAAGCTGGAGCCCATATCCGGCGGGTTCATCGAGGACGAGGCCGCCGGGCGCGCGTGGCTGGCCGCCCTGGGGCGCAAACTCAGCGATTTGGCCGGCTGCGATGTGCGTCGTGAATTCGCGGAACTCGCCATGCACCGGACCAAAATCCGATAATCAGCAGAACTCTGCCTCTTTCTTCCAGCCTTGCGAGTGGAGTGTAGCAAATGTGGGCTTCGGGGGTCCTGATGGCGAGCGGAGAAACGCGATTTGAACGAGAGAAACAAGGGCAACCTAGTTAGGGAGTTGGGGCTGAGCCAGGCCCTGTCCATCGGCCTGGGGACGATGATAGGAGCGGGCATCTTCGTCCTCTCGGCCATGGCTGCCGAACGGGCCGGCCCTGCCGCTGCCTTCTCTTACCTCATCGCAGGGCTCATCTGCCTGCCCATCGCCATGACGGTCTCGGAGCTGGCCACCGGCATGCCCAAGGCGGGTGGCAGCTATTATCTCATCTCCCGCGCCCTCGGCCCGCTGGCCGGCGCCATTGTCGGGCCTGGCAATTGGTTGGGCCTTGTCTTTGCCACCGGTTTCTACCTCATCGGCTTCGCCCAATATGTGGCCTATTTTCTGCCGGTGCCGGCCTGGGCGACCGCTCTAGCCGCCGGCCTTTTCTTCACCTACCTCAACTACCGGGGCACAAAGCTGTCGGGGCAGGTGCAGAACGTGATCGTCGTCCTGCTGGTGCTTATTTTGGCCCTTTTCGTGGGCCGAGGGCTGTTAAACGTTGACCCCGCCCTCCACCGGCCCTTCGCTCCCTATGGATGGGGCGCGGTTATAGCCAATGTCGGCCTCATCATCGTCTCTTTCACGGGCTTCGAGAAAATCTCCACCATCGCCGAGGAGATCAAGCGGCCGGCACGCAACCTGCCCTTGGCCATCGTGGGTTCGGTCGTCATCGCTACCATCCTCTACGCGGCCATCTTGTATGTGGCCACCGGCGTCCTATCCTATCGGGAAATCGCCGATTTTCAGGCCCCCCTGGTTGAAGCGGCCCGCCGCTTCATGAGCGTGGTCGGCGTTGCGGGGATGTCCCTGGCGGCGCTGCTGGCCACCGCTTCCTCGGCTAACGCGGCCATCATGGCCT
>QMSU01000308.1 GCA_003650975.1 Thermoplasmata archaeon | reverse complement strand
TCATCGCCCCCCTGAAGGCAAAGTACGGCGAGCAGTTAGTAGTCGAAGAGAGAGACGTGGAAGGCTCGACTGCGAATTACTCCCTGATGCGCGCCCTGGAGAAGCAATACGGCCTGGAAGTGGGCGGTATGCCCGAAGTTTTCATCGGGGAGCACGCGCTGGTGGGTGATAAGGAGATTACAGAACGTCTACCCGGCCTGGTAAGCGCGTACCTGGCGCAGGGGGGGATTGCTTTGCCAGAGGTGCAGGCCACGTCTACTCCCGTACCTACTACGGCGGGCGACGCGCCGCTCATTCACCTGGCCTACTTCTACCAGGCCGGCTGCCGGGAGTGTGACCGCGCCGAACTGGACTTGCACTACCTCCAGGGACGCTATCCGCTGGCGGTCGCCGAGTTCGACGTGCGGGAGCACTCGGCCCTGTGTGAGTGGTTGGGCGCACAAGCTGGGGTGCCGGAGGAAAAGCGCCTCACTGCGCCGGCCGTTTTCGTTGGCAACGAGGCGCTCGTCGGCGAGGAGATCAACGCCCGCAGCCTGGAGGCACTGGTAGAGAAATACGCCACCACCGGCGCACCACCTCTTTGGGAGGAATTCAATCCCGCCGAGGCGGAACAGAGTATCGTCGAGCGTTTTAAATCGCTGGGCGTGTTTACCGTCGCCTTCGCTGGCCTGATTGATGGGCTTAACCCGTGTGCTTTTGCCACCCTGATCTTCTTCGTCTCCTACCTGACCATCAGCGGGCGCAGGGGGAAAGAGGTGTTAATCGTGGGGGCAGCCTTCACGCTGGGTGTATTCCTGGCTTACCTGGCTGTGGGATTGGGCTTTCACCGCGTGCTGGGATTGTTCAACAGTTTGTTGACCACCCTGGGACGCTGGCTTTATGGTCTAACGGTGGCCCTCTGTGCCGTGCTGGCCATCATCAGCTTCCTGGATTTCCGCAAGGCGCGGCGCGGGGAGATTGGCGACATGGCTCTCAACCTGCCGCACGGATTGCGCATGCGCATCAACGCCGTCATCCGCCGCGGACGCCATTCGCGGGCCTTCGTGGCCGGTGCTTTCGTCACCGGTATCATCGTCTCGTTCCTGGAATTGGCCTGCACCGGACAGGTCTACCTGCCGACCATCATCTTCGTCATGAGCGTGCCGGCGATGCGCGCCCGCGCAGTGTCATTCCTGTTACTCTACAACCTGCTATTCATCACTCCCCTGCTGGTAGTCTTCGTCCTGGCCTGGTATGGGACAGGAGCAAAGCAGTTGACCGGTTTCCTGCAACGGCACGCGGCCACCGTTAAGTTGGGAATGGCCCTGCTCTTCGCCGGGTTGGCCGTCTGGCTGGTCATCGCTCTCTTGTAGGCCGCCCTCAGGAGAAATGCACGAGTGAACCTGAACGGATCATCGCTCACAAATCAGGCATGGAGGAGGAAAAGAGATTATGCTGATCGAACACTACGACTTGGAAGTCACAACCCCACCCTGTGAGCCAGGAGCGGAGCGCTTCAACGCTATCGCCCGATTCACTGTGGACATCAGCGAGGTGCTGCCTTACCTGAATGCCACCTGGAAAGGAGCCATCTACGATCATGAGAATCACTTTCTCACCTGGCGTGGGAGTGGACGGACGATCACCGTGTGGCCTCACGAGATCGCTGTCAGCAACCTGGAAGATCGAGAGGAGGCAACCCAGGTCGTCGAGCAGTTGGTGGAACGGATCAACAGCACCTGGGAGCGACGAACTGAGATCGAGCCCAGCACGGTAAAGCGCCAACGACTGAAGGCCCTGGACATCTACAAGCTGCTGCCTGGCACCAACTGCAAAGCCTGTGGCCAACCCACCTGTTTCATCTTCGCCAGCAAACTGGCCGTCAAAGAAGTAGATGTGGAGCAATGCACTCCCCTCTTCACAGATGAATACACGGAAAAGCGAGAGAAGCTGTTGGCTTTGCTGGAGGCCGCCGCGTAATTGAGGAGGGATCACCGTGAAAAAAGCTCTGGTTTTGCCATTGACAGATGAGGACCTGCTGGAGCTGTGCCGCATCACCATTGACCAGGATCAGGAGGCGGCACTGCAATTCATCAATCAACACTTGAAGAAGAAAGTCAACGAAGCCCTGGAAGGTGGCTGAAAGGTGCTGATCGAGGTGCCCGGGGCGGGCATCCAGCAGGTAAGCGGCAGCCGATTGTTCTAGAGATCACTGAAACATCGGAGAGGATTGCCATGCCTAAGAAAAGCTATCGCCAGATTCTAGTTGGACGCTTTATGTCCGGGATGCTTGGTTTAGACGAGATGTTCGAAGAACTATACGAGGCGGGTCGTGCCCCAGATGAGACATTGGTGCCGGAACTCCTGGCCGGAGCGCGAAAGGATAACTACATCCCCGCCGCTGCCGAGGAGGACTACGCCGCCGCTCTGCTGCGCGAGTACCGCAAGTATTGCGAGCAGCGGAAGAGTGGTGTCCCTCGCCAGACCAGTTATGGCACCTGGCGGGGCATTCCCCGTGAGCAGATTCCCTGGTTCCCGAC
>QMSU01000307.1 GCA_003650975.1 Thermoplasmata archaeon | reverse complement strand
GATGTGTGGGAAGATTATATTGCGCCGCTCCTGGCTGAGCATTATAATATACCTCTCAAGTCCTTGATCAACATTCCTTATGCGATGCCGAGAGGAAGGGTAGTCAAACGGAAGGATGGCACATGGTTTCTATATCACGGCAATGACGCTCCTGGGGGATTGGCTAAGTGGAAAAAGAAGATTATTCATGCATTTAATTTGGAAGGACAAGTAGGATTGATCAATTGGGATGTCGATGATCATGAAAAAATGCTGACTGTAGACAAGCAAGCTTTTAAAGCTTTGATTGATTAAACCTTTCGCCACTCAGTTTTTAAAGCTATAGTACCGTCGGACAATTTTATTTTCCGATAATCTCCAAATATTGCTGGGGCTTCTTTAGATAGAATTTCCCATATGGCTACTGCAACTTTGCGGATTTCCACGTCAGCATGCTCATTCGCCCGCATCTCAAAGAAATGTCGCCACGCACGGGCGTTGGCCGTGACGAAGATTTTAGTTTCGGTTGCGTTTGGCAGCACGGAACGTGCTGCTTGTCGTGCTTTTTTGCGTCTTAATGTCTTGTCTGGTTCGTCTTTAAATTTTTCCGCCAAGATCTTTACCAATTCGACATAAGCTTCATGTGCTGCCTTTATTGCTTTTTGGAAGACCTCATGTGCTTCCGGCGTTTCTGCAATGCAATCCGGTTCAATAAAATCAGCTTTTGATTCATCTACATAACGTTGGGAAAGTTGACTATAAGCGAATCCTGCCCGATGTCGTACCAATTCATGTGTAAATGACCGTGAGACGCCTTCAATGATTACTCCCCAATTGGCATGTTCGAGCACACTCCCATGCCCGACCGATAAAATATGTTCAAGATATTCGCGATTGGTTTTGCGTCCCTTGCCGTAGGACATATAACATAATCGACCGGCAGCTTCACAGATCGTGCCGCCGTCATCCGTGAATGATAGGGGACTAGCATCATGTTGTTTTAAGAATGATTGAAAATTGGCAAGTTGAAAGTCGGGGGCAGTTACTAAATATATTCGCATGTCGTTTGATCCTTTCTATTGGGATCAAATACCTATGGGTAACTAAATATAAAGAAGGAGATAATTAATGCCTGGTTTCAAAATCAATGGTCGTGGTGAAGGACCACCAAATGATGTTGAGACGATGCGCGACCATCGATGGAAGATTGAAGTAGCTACCGGGAATGAGACTCTTACAATTATGGCTCAAAAATGCAATAGACCAGTTTACGTTACTGATCGTGTAACGATTCCACAATACCAGAATGAAATTTATCTGCCGGGGCGGACCAAGTGGGAACCAGTCAAAGCCTCTTTTTATTTGGGAGAAGACGACACTCTTCAAAAATTGCGAGACGTCCGTGATAAAAGTATACTGGTTGAAGGAACTGATCAGTTGAATGTACAAAATATGGCGTGGAACGATCAATATAAAACAACTGTGACGATAACGGTGCTGGATGGAGAAGGAAGTGGTATTTATGAATATCGCTTAGAAGGTGCATGGATTACTCGTATAGAAGGGCCGGATTTCGATTATGGATCGACGGCCATTTCGATAATTACGGTCACTTTTTCATATGATTATGCCGTTGAACAGAAACTTTAGGAGAATAAAATGCCGGGATTTACTGCCTCAAATTTGACGCTGAAGCCCAAGATCTTTTTGGGCCATTTTTGGACTCTAGTAAAGATCGGCGACATTCAAGTACAGGGCCAAGAGATCCCAATCAAAGACGTTAAAATTCCCGATACTACTTTTGAAGTCTTTGAACAAAAGGGGGCCAGTTTAGTTTACAAATATGCCAAGTTTGCAAGGTATGGCGATGCTACCATTACTTTTTACGACATTAAAGGCTTATATAAGAAGTTAGAAGATTGGAAAAAAGAAATCTGGACTCCGGATGAGGGCATTCAACCCAAAAAGCAATATGCCAGGGAGACAATTATTCAACAAACTGATGGGCAAGGTGCATACGGTAACCCACAAGTTACATATAGATTGATCAATTCTTGGCCTAAGAATATTTCTAGGAGTCTTTTAACTTACACCAATAGCGAGGCACATTTGGTAACTGTGCTTTTGGCTTGTGATTATATGGAAGTAACGGGGTGATAAATTGACGAAGTATATATGACTAAAGGATTTTAATCAAGGAGATTAACATGGCCAAGCAAACGCCCCCCGAAGCTACAAAGTCCCCTGAGGTCGATCCGGTCCCGACCTATCCACGCCTTTTTGATTTTGATCGACAACGAATCCAAAAAGTTGATGATCAGAAGAATTTAACTCAAGAGGATGTGTTGCAAGACATTTTGCAGCGAGGGCGAGAAGCGGTTCTTCCATGGGAAAAGGTTATGCTGCCGTCTCGTGGCTTATATTACGATGGGTTGATTCCTGATGGGATAGTGGACGTTCGTCCAATGGGATTGGACGTAGAAAAGATTCTGGCTACTACCAGATTTGCCCAGGATGGTCGGAATCTTGATATGATGTTTCAGCGGTGTGTAAAGTTT
>QMSU01000306.1 GCA_003650975.1 Thermoplasmata archaeon | reverse complement strand
TACGGAGAATACATAAACTTGTATCAAATTGGAGAGAAATACGGTTACTCTCCATATGGAAAATATGAAATAGAGTTCTACAGCATCGACCGAGCAGGAAATAAAGAGCAAATAAGATGGAATGACGTATATGTTTACGAGTAGTAAAATAGTAGGGAAGGTTATTTGCTTTACGGCATTACTTCTACTAACCGCCTCGATAGCCAATGGAATATCAGATCCAAGAGATGAGGTTCCAAAAGATACTTCTGTTTCCATTAAAATTAAGGATTTCTCTTTTAAAATAGAAGAAAAAGGTGGTGGCTTAGCAGAAGTTACTCTTGAGGTAAAGGGAGAAACAACAGGCAAAGTCAACCATTGTGGAATAGCATTCATTACATATTTCAAAAATGGGACAACTAATTATAATGGGATATTTATGCAAGGTCCTATAAAAATACCATCTAGAGATGCCCCAATAGAATTTGTTGGAACAGGTAAAAATGGCAGCTGGAGCTCATGGAGATTTTATAACCGCCAAATTATAGAAAAGAATAAGATTGGCATCAATGAATCTCAATTGCCCTATGTAAATTCTTTCATCATATGGGCAAGGGCATACGTGGATGAAAACAACTTACTGTGGAATCAGAGTTCGAAGAATGTAACTGAGATTATAAAAAATGAGGTGGAAAACCTTTACAAAGAAGAGGAAGCTAAAAAATCATCTTCTCCCCTATTTCTTTACATTGGTATCTCCTCTTTTATAGCCGTTATTGCCATTGCTTTATTCATATCACAAAGAAAAAAAGGAAGTGAATCAGAGGAAGAACCCCCATTCAGAGTGGGTGATTACATATTGTATGTCAAAGAAATACCTAAAAAAAGTGGAGGTGCAAGGAAAATGTATTTTTTCAGTAAGAAAAAGCGTGGTGATGCACAGGCATGCAAAAAGCCAGAGGGATATGAGGTAGAGATAAATAAAAAAACAGGGGTTCCGTTTTTGAAAAAAGTGAAATAACTTCATTGATACATAGCCAATGCAAGTTGAATAAAATTAAATGCAAAATGTGCAGAAAGCGGAGCAATTAAATTTTTTTCATATAACATGAGAATACCAAGGAAAATACCCAGTATGAAAGGGATTATTATCTGTAGAAGATTTCCATAGGAAAGATGGGCAATTGCGAAAAGAAAAGAAGTGATGAAAAGAGGTATAATTTTGCCATATTTTTTCGGAAAATGCATGAGTAAAAAACCACGGAAAAATGTCTCCTCGCTTAATGCAGATAAAAAAGGAATTGCAAATAGAAGTGGTAAAGTTAATTTTTCAATGATTTTCTCTGCAAGGGGATTGCTTATATCATAGCCTATGAGTTGGAGGAAGTAAAGTAGCGCCCCTATAAGAAAAAGAAAGAGAATGGAGGAAAGCATCCCTATAAGAATTGACTCAGGTGCTTTTTTCCTTCGAAAATATAATCTATAAAAGACATGCTTTATCCCACCATCATAAAGGACATAGATGCATAATATGGAAAATCCTGCAAGGATAATAACATTAAATAAAAGGCTAATAAAAATTGAAAGAGGAGTTATGAAAGCATCTTCCATATCTATCTCTAACGAAAGGATGGGAAGCCCGTATAAGTAAGAAAATGGGATGATAAGAAGTAAGGCAACCAAAATTTTCCGGGAATTCATAAAACTGTATTTGTTTCATCTATAAAAAGGAAAAGTTTTTTAGATGGGTTTTCTTACACATTTTACGGGCCCGTGGGGTAGCTTGGCCTATCCTTTTGGCTTTGGGAGCCAGAGACTCCGGTTCAAATCCGGACGGGCCCACTTATCTATAAAATACTCTTTTAGCCCCTCTCCCAAGAAGGCAGAAATATTGATTTTATTTTCTTTTGCTAGGTCAATGAAACAAAGGTGGAGAATATAAGAAAGAATAAAGTTATCATTTCTTCTCCACCTCAGATCAAAATATTTTCCCTCAAGGATATGTTTATATAAATCACATAGATATAATTGGAGTATGCGTCAGGGAATGAATAAAGGAATGAAAATCAAAGAATTATTTTTAAAAAGAGGTGTTCCGATCTTGCTTTTACTTCTGTTTATTTTTCTAAGTTATTTATATGTCTTTCATTCACGCCAGATCCTCCCGTACAAACCTTATGAAAAAACAATTCCGAGTCAAGAATTATTGTGTGCCGAGACCGATGCCAATAATGTAGCTTTGCTAGATATTATCAATGGAGAACTAACACTTAAGACAGAAGGACACTTAATAGCTGGAAGACCAATAACAATTACTACTAAAAATTTCGAAGTGGTTTTTTATAAAATGGATCTTTATAGGATAAAAAACGTTTCAAATATCTCAAACGTAACTCTGAGAATTAGATTTATGCTCAATAAAACAACGCCACGCTGGATGTGGTATGGTCCTCACATAGACATCCCCCTTACCAAAACTTCAGAAGAACATCCAATTCATTTTGAACAGAATTCCCCCGTTTCAAAAACGGTTACATTAAACGCTGAGGGAAATTATGAT
>QMSU01000305.1 GCA_003650975.1 Thermoplasmata archaeon | reverse complement strand
GTGTTACCGTAACGGTTTTCACGGTGCTCCACTCGCTCTGCAATCCATGCTCATCTTCTGCAATCACTTTTATGGAGTAGCTTCCAGCGCTGCTCCATGAATGGGATTTACTTGCTGTAACTCCAGAATTGTACAATGATGTCCATTCATCCACGGTGTCATCGTTATTCCAGTCAAATCCATACTTTATTCTGTCTCCATCGGGGTCAGTGGAGGATGCTGAAAAGCCGAGCGATGAGCCGGTGTAACCTGAGGATGGACCGCTCAGGGTTGGTCTGGCCGGGGGCGAATTTGCCTTTGTAGTGAAACTCCATGTGGGGCCTGGTGTTTTCGCTCCATGCTCATCCCATGCAACAACACGCCAGTAATAAGTCGTTCCATAATCTAAGGTGCCGGGGTTATACATTGCGGAGGAAATATTGGATGCTACTTTTGAGGGAGGTGAAGAAATGCCGAAGTAAATATCGTAGGTCAACGAATCGTTGTCTGGATCTGAGCATACCCATGATAAATCTACCGTAACAGCTACGGTAGCTTGCCCGTCTTCTGGCGATGGATTTGTGGGTACATCCGGCGAACTGTTGGCAACGATAGTGAACGTGGCAACGGAGGAATTGATGGAATTGTTGCTTGTGTCCATAGCATATATAAAGCAGGAATAATCACCCGTCATAACGAAGGAGGTATTGTAATAATATTCATTTCCTTTTTTCTCCATCTCATATGAATGATGCGACAAATCGGGATACGTGATGTTAACATATACCTTTCCTACATATAGATTATCAATAACAGTGCATGAAATGTTGACGTAACCGCCCTCTGTTTGTATATCTGGATGGACATCAAAGGATGTTATCTCAGGATTGTCATTATCTGTAATATCCACCGTCCTCTCACCAGTGGTATTCCAGTTGCCGGCTTCATCCACCGCAGAAATGATATAATGCAATGTTTCCAATGTATTTGTAATTATTATTTCCTTTTGCCAATAATTTCCTACTTTTTCCATACTTTCATTTGTATGACTACTGTTTCCATACCAATATTCAACATATGCCTCATCGATACCATTTGCATCTTCTATACTGGCATTGAAAATTAATGGATCTCTAGTTGTTGCTTGCGATAACGTGTAATCATGAATAATTGATTTTGTTTTATCTATTTTTATTGTGTTAAGTTTTGCATCTTCCACATTTCCCAAATAATCTTCTGCATAGTAGTTTACTATATAAATTCCATCTTGGGTAAGGTTAAACATCACAAAGTTGCCTTCCTGGCTTTGCATACCGTTTGTGCCATACAATATCCTTGCTACTCCACAGCCTGAATCTGTCGCATTTAAGGCAATGGTGACATTACTATTGTACCATCCATTGCTTCCCTCGATCTCACTTATGCTTATTCCTGTTTCTGGAGGAGTGTCATCCACAAAGAAGGCATTAAAATGATGGTCTTCTTCATTTCCCAAATTATCAACAGACCAGTATTCAATATTATGCACTCCATCCTCAAATGCTGTAAAGTTGACTATAACTTGTGTGGTATTTTTTACAACTTGTGTTTCCCCATTATCTATCCTATAAGTTATCTTATTTATTCCTACTCCATCTTGACACCCTCTATCGCTTGCATTAATAAAGATGGGAGTAGTTGATTTAATGTAAGTTGTTCCATTATATTGATAAGATAGTGAGCCTGTTTCCATGATGGTATCTGGCTCACTATTGTCTACGTAAACGGTTGTATTAATATACCCAATTGCTGGGTCTCTATTGCCTAAATTATCTTCTACCCAGTAGCCAATAATATGTTTACATTCTTCATTTATATACAGTATTATGTTGGCTGTATTGGTTATATTACTATTGTATGCATATCCTCCTGTCGAGTTCCAGATTATCCAGTGAATGTGATACGAGCCTACTTTACATGGTCCCTCATCACTTGCATTAATGTAAACCGGCGTGCTGAAGTTAATCCATTGATTTATACCATCTGTGTATGATGGTACACCAACATCGATATTATGTGATGGTGGCGTATTATCGACATATAAGGTTATGTTCTTAATTGCCTCATTATTCTCCGAATTATCGCTACTATAAAACTCAATATAGTGTTTGCATTCTTCATCCAAAGAAAAATTCTCAACATAAATTGTCCATGCGCTCCAAACTCCATTATACCATATACGGTAGTACGTCTTATTTACCCCTGAATAATCATCAACCGCATCAAACCATATAGGTGTTGAAGAAGTAATGTAGTTATCATAACTTGGATTACCTCTTCTTACTGTTGTTGTTGGTGGGTTTTCATCGATAAATACCAGCTCAATGTCATCGGTAAAAACTGGAGAAATGAGACCTATTTCATCCATTACTTGTGCATACACTGTTTTCATCCCATATCCTTCAGACAATAACCACATAACATACTGAGAATAGTCAATCCAATCACTCCATGTAATGTTATCATTTGATAAACGATAATAACTTATTTCATTATCACTTTCTATTTGGAATTCAATTGTGCAAATT
>QMSU01000304.1 GCA_003650975.1 Thermoplasmata archaeon | reverse complement strand
CGAAGAGCTATGCAGCTCTCGGTTGGTGATCCTCAGGTTACCACGGTCGCGGTCTGGATGAACCTCTTCAGGGTGATTCAACCCCATCTGAATCCTGATATTCCTGGCTGACGGGCGGTGCACGGGTTGCCTCGGGCCAAGGGCCCGACCTACAGGGGCTAGAGTGCAGTGAGTGGGGCGGGGCCTTGCCCCGCTGGGTGTAGGGCCGACACGGCGGTCGGCCGCTATGCCTCTACACTAATTATACGAGGAGGTGACTATCCGTGGGTTGTGTATCGTGTGCTGGACTTGTGGATAAACGGGCGGCCGAGATGAGCGGGGTCACTCTGCGCCTGAAGGAGTCGACCACGATCCCTATTGAGGCTGATAGCATTTGCCCTGATCGTTTTGTCGGACGTAGCCAGGCGGAGATCGAGGCCCTGCCTGCGTTCTATGGCCGGCGGAAGGTGACGTTGGGCGACTTGTTTGCCGTGGAGGGCGAGGATTCGGACAACCTCATCGTCGAGGGTGATCTGCGCCACGTCAAGAAAATCGGGCAGAGGATGACGCGAGGCCGCATCACCGTGCGGGGTGACGTGGGAATGCACCTGGGCGCGTACATGAGCGGCGGCGAGATCATGGTCGAGGGCAACGCCGGAGACTGGGCCGGGGCGCACATGCAGGGCGGTCGCATCTGGATCAAGGGAAACGCGGGCCACCTGTTAGGCGCGGCTTACCGAGGCGAGAAACGCGGCGTCAACCGGGGGGTTATCGTCGTCGAGGGCAACGCCGGCCGGGAGATCGGTGCGCAGATGCGTCGTGGGCTGATCGTCGTTCTCGGTGACGTGGGCGACTTCGCCGGGGCGAAGATGATCGCCGGAACGGTCTTCGTCTTCGGTCGCCTGGGCGCGCGGGCTGGGGCAGGGATGAAGCGCGGAACCATCGTGGCTTTCGGCGACCACGCGGAACTGCTGCCCACCTACCGCTACGAGTGCCGCTTCCAGCCGGTTTTCCTGCGCTACTACCTGCTTCGCCTGCGGGAGTGGGGGTTGCCCATCCACGATGAGTACGTGGAGGGCTTCTATCGTCGCTATCACGGCGACCTCACTGCTTTGGGCAAGGGGGAGATACTGATTTATGATCAGCGTTAACGAACGAGCAGCCGAGATTTTACGACGGATGGTGGCCCAGGCCGAGGTGCTGGGCGTGGCGGTGCATACTTTGTCCAACGGCGCCACGGTGATTGACGCCGGCATCAAAGTGGCGGGAAGCTTCGCGGCGGGCAAGTTGTTCGCCGAGGCATGTCTGGGCGGGCTGGGGGAGGTAGAGTTCGCCCGCCTGTCTTTCCCCTCCCCCCCAAAGCCTGTCCTGAGCAAGGTCGAAGGATTGGGGGGGATTGAGGGGGGACTCTGGTTGCCGGGGGTGAGCGTGCGCGTTGAACATCCGGCCATCGCCTGCATGGCCGCCCAGTACGCGGGGTGGGCCGTCAAGCGGGGCAAGTTTTTCGCCATGGGCTCCGGCCCGGCGCGAGCTCTCTACGCTGGTGAGGAACTATTCGAGCGGCTGAGTTACCGCGACCAGGCGGAGGTCGCCGTGCTGCTGCTGGAGGGTCGCAAGCTGCCCGACGAGGAGGTCGCCGAATACGTGGCCGGCAAGTGCGGGGTGGACGCGGCCAATCTGGCGTTGGCCATCGCCCCCACCGCCAGTTTGGTGGGCTCGGTGCAGGTTGCGGCGCGGGTGGTGGAGACCGGCCTGCACAAGCTGACCGAGCTGGGCTTCGACGTTGAGCAGATTGTAGCCGGCTTCGGCACCTGTCCGTTGGCCCCCGTGGCCGGCGATGACCTGCAGGCCATCGGCCTGACCAACGACGCCGTGCTCTACGGTGGCCAGGCCTACTACGCCGTCCAGAGCAGCGACGAGGCGCTGGAAGCCATCATCGAGCAGGTGCCCTCGTCGGCCTCACGGGACTACGGCACGCCGTTTTATGAGCTATTCCAGCGCTACGGCGACTTCTACCAGATTGACCCCATGCTCTTCAGTCCGGCGGAGGTCACTTTCAACAACCTCTCGACGGGGCGCACCTTCCACGCTGGCGGAGTCAACGTGGAACTACTGAGGCGGATGATAGCATGAAGGTCGGTATTTTGGGCTCCCCGCGTGGCTGGCACGTCCAGGCCCTGCGCCGGGTGCTGGAGTGCCGGGGCATCGCCGTGGCCTGCCTGCCCATCACCCGCCTGGCGGCCCGCATCGCCGACCGGCCGTGGGTGCGCAGCCAGCAGGAGCCGCTGGACGACTACGACGCCCTGTTCGTGCGCGCTATCCCCGGTGGCTCGCTGGAGCAGATCATCTTTCGGGTGGATGCGCTGCATCGCCTGGAGAACGCTGGTGTTCGCATAGTGAATCCGCCGACGACGATAGAGCGCACGGTGGACAAGTACTACACCTCGTCCCTGCTGGAGGACGCCGGACTGCCCACGCCACGCACGGTGGTCACCGAACGCTTTGACGAGGCGATGGTGGCATTTCATGAACTGGGCGGCGACGTGGTGGTCAAGCCTCTCTTCGGCTCCGAGGGGCGG
>QMSU01000303.1 GCA_003650975.1 Thermoplasmata archaeon | reverse complement strand
TCTAACCAAACTAAACGGCAGCACACCATTGAACGCCGCGAGCCGCCGCATAACGGCGCGCGCTTCAGCTGCAGCGCCGGAGCGAGCAAAGCGAGCGGAGGCGCTGTCGGCTGGAAGCGCTTGTTAGCACGCACTCCTCAACGGTCTTCCATCAGCCTACAGAAATGCTTTCCGGGGATGATAAGGATTGTTTGGTTCATAAGGGATAACCGTATACTCTCCTCTTAGCACACGGCGAACCAGCCATTCACACCAGGGTTCAAACGGTTCATCGAGAGAATCTATTTCCTCTACCAAAAAGTAGGCTGCCTTATCTGTCTCAACTCCATCGGCAACAGGTTCGCCCTCAACGTGATGACACAGGAATACGATCCCCAACCACCCGATCTCGGGAAGGTTCTGAATGCCAAGCAGTCCTTCAATCTCGGCCTTGATGCCGCCTTCCTCGTAGGTCTCGCGCAACGCGGCGTCCTCTGGTGATTCCCCATTGTCCACGACTCCCCACGGGATACTCCACTGTCCGGCCAGCGAGTGCCCCTTAGCCTGCCGGATCAACAGCACCCTCTTGCCCTGCAGAACAACTGTACCCACGCACACAACCATTTTGGGCGGCCATTCCGCTGATGTACCAGGGGTTTCCTTGTCTCTCATCGCTCATCTTCTCACGTTCTCTTGAAGTGCGTGCTAACGGCTGGCGGCTGAGCCGCCGCGCGGCCCAAGTAAGGAACCAGCACGGGCCACCTCAGCCGCAGGACCAGCCACCCTCGTAACCGGGCGCAATAGCGCGGTCGGCTCCAGCCGCTGGTTATGCGGCTTCTCCGCTTGAAAGCAAATCACTTTGCCTCACCACTTTCGCTTCTTGGATTCTTGGAACGCAGGATACGCAGCAGTACCATAACTATGGAGCCACCAACCGCTATGGTGCCGGCTATATCTGCGACAGCGCTTCCAAATCCCGGACTAGTGAAACGATAATAAGCATATACTAGGCTCAATACCGAAAAGGTCACAGCAACAGTCACTATCAAGAAACTGACGGCGTACTCTTTTAGGATTTCTTCCACAGCAGCCCTAACAGATTCCCTGATGTACCGGGGAGGCTTTCTTTGTAGGCATCGAGTTGCTTGAATATGTTCTCACGCTTTAGAAGTTCTCTCTCTTGCACATTGAGAACTTTCTGTCTCAGTTCAAGAATCCGGTGTTCATACTCAACCATTGCAAGCTTGGATTGATAATCTGATTCCGTGAGCATCTCTCTCTCGAGTTCGCTGTAGAAGGCAAATGGATCAAAACTATCCTTAACGGTGCGTAGAGCCACTGCAAGTTCAAGGACTGCTGGAACCCATGTCCGATGCGAGTCGAGGGACAACGCCACGCTTTTCTGAGAATCTTCTACATCCTGAGAAACTGAAATCGAAATTGCATTAATGAGCGACGCGATATCAATTACGCCAACATCGAGCATCCCGATTTGGTGCAGCGCTCGTAAGGCCAGCCCATAGCCATATATCCTAAAATTGGTTTGAGGATCTATGCTAACCCAACTTTTTGCAGGATCAAGCATCATAGGGAATATTTTATTCAATTGAAACCTCACGGCAGAAGCCAAGTCTCTAGTGTTTATTCTATCTCCATAACCTCCTTGCACAAGAAGATATAAGACGAGGCAAGAGGCCCCGAAACTAGTCTCGGTGTCACCGTGTCTGAATGAGCAAAGATTATCTGATCGTTTATGGCTTATCAACCATTCATAATGCTTCGGATCTACTGTTATTCCTAAATGATTCAAGGCAAACATTGCGTGAAACGTCGGAACCAAGAAGGAATCTTCCTGACCTGAAGCTATAGGCCATCCCCCGTCTTGAGCCAGAGCCAATAGGCGTTCCACGCATTGTTCCTGTAGCTCACTTTCTTCTTCTCCGACAATCGCCAGCCCAATCGCGCCGTACGCGAGATAGCGGGTTACTGTGATAGGCTTTTCCATGCTCTCGGTCAAGAGACCGTGCAGGAGATTCTTGATGACGGCATGTCGTGAATCTGACAGGAAATCATCCAGTTTTCCCATCTCTCGGAGCGCGAGAAGTGCTTCAACTGTGTTGACTATCGAGATGGGCTGTCCTCTCAGTCTCCCCCAACCGCCTAGTCCGTCGGGTCGAATCTGGAAGGTTGAAGAGAAGTAGTCGACCATCTTGCTCTGAATGTTTATCCACGTGATTGTAGCCATTTGACTAACCCTTCATGTTCTCTGCTCTATCTTGGATCTCTTTGTAGAGGAAATGTCGGAGCAAGAAAGGTCGCATTTTCGCCACACCTCTGCACACGAGATCCTTGAAGGTCCTACCACGGATAATGAACTCATCCTCAGTGACACAACCCCGGCTTGTTGATGCCCAGATTATGGAGTATCTCAGCCAATCATCGTCAACACTCCAGATAATCCCATTATGAACTACTACATCCGGTCGCAGTGATTCTGCGAAGAAGATCAGATCACCTGGCTCACCGCAGACAATATCATCGCGCCCGAAAAGCCAGTCGTGTAATTGATCGTACTGGTCTAT
>QMSU01000302.1 GCA_003650975.1 Thermoplasmata archaeon | reverse complement strand
GATAAGGAGAGCGCGGCAAGTAGGGTCACCTCCCACCTTTCGTACTCCCGATGTCCGCCCAGCGGTACAGGCGGCTTCTTCAGTGTCTGGTGATAGCGAACGTGATTGTAGTAGAGAACAAACACCGTTAGCCACTCCAGTAGCACACGTAAATCCCCTTTCTTCGTCGGGTAGTAGATATCAAAGCATCTTGCTCGGTCTTTCAGAGTCTCGAACCAACGCTCAATATAGTTCCGCACGTCACCGCTCATCACGACATGTCTTATTCCCAGTCTCCGGAGCGCATAGTCGTACCACGGACCGCCATCTGTGATTACCAGCTCCGGTGCTCCGACGGTCCTGATTAGCTTTCGGAAGAACAATAGTGCTGTGATACCGCTTCTCACATGGGTTGCCCAGAGCATCACAATCTTACGGGATTCAGGCTCGATAGCGGCCCAGACGAAGATGTGGCGGCCGCCGAAGTTGACTTCCGTTTCATCTACAACCACAACATTTGCCGGGCCAGCGAGACGGAAGATTGTGTCCATAAAGCTGTTTCCGAGCTTGTGAAGCCAGGACCAGACAGCGACATGCGAAACATTAATATCCAGACTGCGGGATATAGCACGGAATGAGGGATTGAGAAGGTATCGGAAGACCGCGAGCAGTTTCAGAGGCAGAGGAATCTTGTTGCGGATGAAGATGCCTCTGAGGCGCAGAGCGGCCTCAATCTTGTTCCACAAATCTGTGTGTGTTTTCATATGAAACCCTTCTCAATCCCTCCTTTTATCATTTTCTCTTATCTTAACAGCATCGTTGGTCACTACAAAAAGAATTCATAAAACACTATTGAAAAATAAAATAAAAAGAATTAATAATATGTTTTTTAGCAAAACAAAAAATAAGAGATATTTGTGAGACTCTGATTTAGTGGTGTTTCATTTGATGTTAGCTATTTTTTCATATGCATAACCTATTTTAAGCTCTTCGAGTACTTCCTTGGTGGGTATTCCTTCTCTTGTCCACTTTCGCGATTCATAGTACTCATCAAGCATAGCTTCATATTCTTCTGGGGTCAATCTATATCCCTTTGTGGGGCCTTCTGGCAGAGGTTCATAGCATCTCTCAGGGATACTGTCATCTTTTCTTCTGAATCCCACTACCACATTGAAAACTCGTTCTAAGTTCCAAATTCGTGTGCCCAGAGACATAAATTCTTCAGGTGTATATTTTATGCTTGTTGCAGCATATATTAATTTAGTATAGAGTTCATTTGAGAACATAAACTCGCTGAATCTGCAACCAACCAAGGTGAACACAGCATTTACTCTATCTTGAATATCTCGTATAAGAGGCCCCTTACCCTTTGTAGCTTGTGGATCCACCTTTGCGGTAACCTCATCTCCAATTATTGCTCGCTTATGACACGCACCTCTGTTTGCTGTTCCAAACGCAAGAGCCATTCCTTTCATTACTCTGGGCATCCATGCAGCAAAATTGAGATTTTTTACATGCATCGCAAATTTACTAGTCTCTTTTCCAAATTTTTCTACAGCAGCAACAATTCCATTAGCAAGCGTGTCACCAATACCCTTTCTATATGCAATATCACGAATCAGCTGCAATTCTTCTTTCCAGTTACCAAATTTCAAATCTAAACCATTTAACTCTTCTTTAGAAACAAATCCTTTCTCATAAGCTTCCATTACAAATGCAATAGTGTTGCCAGTTGATAGTGTATCCATTCCCAAATCGTCACAAAGGTAATCAGCCTCCAACACAGCATCAGGACTCTTTGTCTCACATTCAGTACCTAATGCATAAATTGATTCATACTCAGGACCATCGTGTTCAATTCCTTTAAACTCGCCGGTTTTGAACTTATTTATCTTCCAACATCGAACCGGACAGCCATAGCATCCTTGATGCCTAACATGATAGTTCTTTAGATAAGTAGTACCGTTAAGTTCGTTTATTCCATCCCAAACACCAGTATAATGATTTCTTGTAGGCATTGCACCCATATTATGCAACAAATCTATTCCATACATAGTTCCAATCTTTGAAAAAGCACCAACAAGTGAATAAGGAGCACTCATATCATTTTTTATGACTTCTCCGGCCTCTTTTACATATTCTTTCATTAGCGAACTATCATATATTTCTGGCAGAGCGTTCCCACCAATAACAAAGCCCTTTAGGTTTTTTGACCCTAGTACAGCACCAGATCCACCTCTTCCAAATGACCTCTCACTTGATATAGTAGCAGCGAATCTAACTTTGTGTTCCCCAGCAGGCCCAATAACCACGGTCTCTATAGATCCATTTGGATACAAATCTTTAAGTCTTTTTTCAGCTTCATGTGTTCCCAAGCCCCATAAGTCACTTGCGTCTTTAATATCAACATCACCGTTTACAATCGATACATATACAGGCTTCTCAGCTTTTCCTTCAAAGATAACGACATCGTAACCAGATTTTTTAAAGTGATACCCCAGCGTACCGCCAGCATAGGAGTTCAGAATGGTGTTTGTCAGAGGAGACTTTGTAACAACGCATGTCTGTGCAAACATAGGAGCT
>QMSU01000301.1 GCA_003650975.1 Thermoplasmata archaeon | reverse complement strand
GTCACCTTTGCGAACAATCCCATACCCCGTTCAACCGTGAAGTCATAGGGTGAACCAGGTGGGGTGATGCCCACAAGAAATGTAATGTAACTTCCACTTGCTGCGTCATATTTGGCAAGCATGGTGCAGGTGGTGATGTTCCCCGCAAGGGATGATGCGGTTGTTGGTGCATCCTTCCACCAGCCGATGGTGTTCCATCCGGGGTAAAGTTGTACATTCACCGTGGAAAGGGGCATACCTGACACTGTGAGTGTGGTGTCACCAGCAACCTTCACGTAATACCCTACACCGTCGGCTATGGCAAAATCAAAGGGCGAACCCGGCGGGGTGACCCCCACAATGAAGGTTTTATAGGTGCCTGCTGCCGCGTCCCACCAGGCAATCATGGTGCATCCTGGTATGAGTGCGGCAAGGTTTGATGCTGAATAGTTGTTTTCCACTGGTACAGTGATGAGATTCCAGCCGGTGTAAAGGTCGTATGAAAATGGCACGGCCTCTGGAATAGGTGCATAATAGATATTTTTTACACCGTCTCTGTTATCAACCCACGCAATGCCAGCATCACTGATGTCCGTGGCACCCTCCTCAGCGACAACAGTGCCATTCACCTCATTTATCTGTACGGGAGTGCCCCATGTGGCCCCACCATCTTGTGAAATAACCATATAGAGATTTCCGGAATGTACGTAGGCACAGTATACAGTATCTCCAGTGATGAATACCGCTGGATTGGTGTCGTCAACCTGTGGCATTCCTATGGTGCTGTATGCCCAGGTATCGCCGCTATTGTTACTGTAGGCACAGACGATATCCCAGTCGCCATAGGTAGTATCATTTGACATGTAGACGATGACCACATTGGTGCCTGATGCGGAAATATCTGGTTCACGAGCATCGAGTACCCCATTAGCTGCCTTGAAATGTCGCTGCCATGGCCATATCTCAATATCCGCATACATATCCATGCCGCCTGGACCGCCCCCCGGTGTGAGGAGCAAACTCAAATTGGTAACGGTTGCCTTGAATGAAATCATACTTGTGCCAGTGCTTCCATTGTCGGTCTGCATGACCATGTACATGCGCTCGCTTCCGGTTGCCGCTTCCATGTAATCTGCCGGTGCAGTGTGAAGTACCGACTGGCCGTCATAGTAGAATCCGCCGATGTTGGGCGGATGATCGAAGTTCTCTCCCTGCCAATATCCCAGACCCGGGCATTTCCACAAACTATAGTCAGGTTCATCGCAGACGTACGGCGTGACAATGATGTCACTCACCCATGTGACTGCAGCAGAGTAGTGGTCGGTTGCCCCAGAACCTGATACCTGATAAACTGGTATATTTGTGACAGAGAGATTTGCCGGGAACCGTGATATTTTCAGATTGTATGATTCATTGACTGGGTCTACGCTATCATAAAAGAAGTAGTCAATATCGGGACAGTAACAGAGATCCGGGCTCTGCAAAAGTCCCGAGCCACTGAGACCTGGCCCAATCTCATATGCCAGTGTCCAGGTGGTGCCATTGTCCTCGGAAAACACAATGGGTGTGGTTACTTCAAAGGCGCTAATATGTTGCTCGTACGTTATCAGTATCTTACCGCTGCCATAGACAATCTTTGGGTGGATGTCATCGCCGTTGGTGTTGTTGCTGGATACCAGCACGTTGCCATCTACACGTGCTATTTCTGTAGGTTGGAAAATCGCCTGCACTGTCTGTATCTTCACATATGAATTCTCTGCTAGCGCATAATGGAGTGGCTGCGCCATTCCCGCGTATGTCATCATAGCTGTTATTACCAACAAAACCCCTATTATTGCCTTTTTCTTCATTTTCTGCCTCCTACGCTATAATGATTATATGTTTAAATACTTATCTCTTAAGTTGGTGATGTAGCTGCAGCACTCCATACATGGAGTGTGTCAGATATTGAATATCCAGATCTCTCTCTCGTCGGATGCGGTATTGCCGGCAAAATCCTTGGCAACCACCTTCAGCGTATGTTTGAAAAATGCGGGCGCGTCCCACAGCCACTCGTAAGGATACGATGAAACGGTGCTCTGCAGCGTATCGTCAACATAGAATTCCACCACACCGATGCCCGTCTCCGCGTCATTCGCATCTGCACGTGCGGTGATGGCACCGATGAGCACCGTTGCACCCACCGGAACTATCTCCTTTCCCATAAGATAGAGATATCCCTCCTTCGGGATCTCCACGGTGACCTGCGGAGGTGAGGTGTCCATGCCTGGAATGGCCGCCGCCGTGTCATCCACGTAATAGGCATCAAAGGGCTGTTCACGGGGCGGGACGGCATATCCCTGATGCCACTCTGCATTGGAGAGTGCGGCAATGATCATGATGTTGTCCGCGGTGATATTGCCGAAGGTGCCACCGTGTCCGTCGGTATGCTCGTTTCCGTTCCAGATTACCGTCTCCTGCCAGGTTTCCTTTGGTCCCACCTGTACGTCCCCGTTCAGTGCATAGTCCAGAAATGCGAAGGTGTAGGGATGGTCGCCGGTGTCCAGCCATCCGCGGGCGGATGAAATCTCCGTGACATACACCTT
>QMSU01000300.1 GCA_003650975.1 Thermoplasmata archaeon | reverse complement strand
GGCATCTGCCTGATTATAAAGATACTGCGAGTACCGGTGGAACACAGGATATATGAGGTTTCCTCCCCTGAAACCCCCCTTCACCAGCTCCGGTAGATGGCGGGCATGCATCACCACCTTTCTCCCGCTTTTTCTGGCCCTTTTTATCAGAGGAAGATAGGTGGGCAGGGGCGTGTGCAGGTGGAGTATGTCGCATCCCGTTGTGTTCTCCATGGAAACATCCACTCCCCGCTCTCTCAGCTTTTCGGTGATGAGCGGCACCTGCGTCCCCATCCCTCCTGCATTGATGAAGTCAATGAGTTTTCGAACGCTGGCGAGCCCGGTTATCATGCACACTCTCATGTTACTCCAGTTTTTCCCTTACCGTATAAATCTTTTTCCCTGATGACGAGTAGTAGTTACGCACCATGATCTCCGCAAGAAATCCTATCATGAATATCTGAAAGCCGATGATCATCAGAAGCATGCCCAGAAGAAGCAGCGGCCTCTCCGAAAGCCTCTCCCCGTACAGCAGCTTCAGCATCACAAGATATAAATCAGCGAAAAAGCCCGCCACAAACAGCACCAGCCCGACGGCGCCGAAGAAATGCAGCGGGCGGGTGGAGTAGCCGGCCCAGAATTTGAAGTTAATCAGATCCAGAAGCCCCCGCAGAAGCCGGGAAAAACCGTATTTGCTCTCCCCATGCTTTCTTTCATGATGTTTCACCTTCATCTCCCCCACGGTGTATCCCTTCCAGGTGAGAATGGCGGGGATGTAGCGGTGCATTTCTCCGTACAGTTCCAGCCCCTCCAGCGTTTCTTTTTTATATGCCTTCAGCCCGCAGTTGAAATCGTGAATGGGGAGACCGGTCAGCCAGCGGGAGAGTCTGTTGGAAATGCGGGATGGCACCTTCTTCGAGAGCAGGGGGTCCTTCCGATCATGACGCCACCCGCTCACCGCATCATATTCTTCCAGCATGGCAATCATCCCGGGGATATCCCCGGGGTCGTTCTGCAAATCGCCGTCCATGGTGACAATGATATCGCCCTGCGCCATCTCAAACCCCGCGGTGAGGGCGGCCGTCTTTCCGAAATTCCGTGCAAGCCGTACGCATTTGACATGCCCATCCTTCTCGTGCAACTCCCGTATGGTATGATAGCTTTCATCGGTACTCCCGTCATCCACAAAAATAATTTCGTACTCCAGCCCATGAAGTGCGTGCTCGATACTCTCGTACAGCGGGGTAATGTTCTCGTGTTCGTTGTACACCGGTATGACGATCGAAATCATTACTTCATATAGTGGCAATCTATTTAAAAGATATAGATTTTAAACCGTGAATGAGCAGCAGCTCCGCAGGGTGAGGGAGACGATGTCCCGCGAACCCGCCATTCTCACATTAAAGGGGGCCATACTGGTGGCGGGGGACACCCACGGCGATGCGGTGGTTTCAAAGGCAGTGGTGAAGAAGTTTTTTGATGAGGGCCTCGACCATCTGGTATTTCTCGGGGACTACATAGACAGGGCACCGGCCGACATGGGCAGCTCCCTCCCTAACATGGATTTCCTTCTTGAGGAAAAGCTGCGGCATCCCGAAGGCATTTTTCTTCTGAAGGGCAATCACGAGGCAGTCTATGCCATTCCCTGTCATCCCCACGAGTTCCGTGAGGAGGCGGGTGAGCAGTACGAGGCATACCTCGACGTGTTCAGGGAAATGCCGCTGGCGGCCATGCTCAACAACGTGTTTGCCGCCCACGGGGGCATAGTGAAGGGGAAAAACCTGCATGAAATCGGTAAAAACGATGTTGATGCATTGGAGGCTCTCACCTGGAGCGACCCGGTGGTGGCAGAAATGTACCGGGGTGCGGGCACGCCGTTTGATGAGGAGGATCTGAACGAGTTTCTGGGGCGCATCGGCGCACGGGCATTCATCAGAGGACATGATTACAATATGAACGGTGTCATCGTGTATCACCAGTGCCTTACCATATTTTCCTCACGGCGGTACAGGAATATGGGGAATGGAGGCATTCTTGTGGCAAAAATCGACGGAAAAATAGACCACATTGATGATATCGAAATTGAAGAGTTTCGCAGGGGGGAGTGGCGGCACTATGTCCCGCGACGTATCTCTCATCACGTACTGTAAAATATCACCACAAAACCGGAAAATATCATGAACAGCACCACCAGTATTGCCACCAGCCGCATCAACCATGTTCTTCTCATTTCTCCACCACCACAAAAACATCCCCTGCCTTTAATAGGTTTTCCCTCGCCTCCTCCTTTATCTCAACGAATTCCCGGTCAATCCGTATGGCATCGCCCCCATGGGAAAATTCATAGTATCCCCGCTCCTCCATTTCCTCTGCGACCTTTTCCCTGTTGCGTTTTATCTCGTCAATGATTGTTTTGCCTTTCTCCTTGAAGTGGGGCCCGATTTTCCGGTACACGGGCACGGCAATTTTTGTCACCTCCCGCGGTTCATGGGAGATGACCACCTCCTCTATGTTCAGTGTGCTTTCGATGGTATCGGTGCAGGACACATCTCCGTATATTATCGCTTTTTTGAGCGGCATGTTGAG
>QMSU01000031.1 GCA_003650975.1 Thermoplasmata archaeon | reverse complement strand
ATCTTTTCCTATTGTGGCCGTTTCGCCGGATTATTTTTCAGAAATGGAAACAATACTTGGTCGCGAAAGACTGGGATATACAATTCAAGGAAAACCAGAACTGGATCACACACTCATTGTGATCGATGCTAAAGATGATGAAATAATATTTTTTGACACATTCACGCCGTTTCTGCATATAAATGAGAAAAATTCCCCAGAAAGGGCAATATTTAAATTGGGGAAAGGATTGTTTTTACAACTTTGGACCGACGCTCTCACTAGCTTCAGGTGGGCAATGTGGGTGGAAAAAACCCCGCAAAAGGTGATGGAGGAATTTGGTGAAATAAAATGAAAGAAAGTGAGTTGACATTTCAAAAAAAGACAGAGAATGTGCAGCTTGAATTAAATGCATTTATAAAATCGAATATTTCACCAAGCCTTTTCATTTCTGATGAACATAAGCTAAGCGACAATGAATTTTTATATAGCATTAATAATAGTTACCCAAAAATGATTTGGGACCGCCATGAAAAAATAGCAATTTATCGATTTATCAACATTTACAACATTGGGGTATTGAAAGCTAAAGATACAGGTCATAATATCAAAATTTTAGAAATTACTGATAAAAGAGAAATGCATGAAAGATTCAATTGTGAAATTCAAAACATATACAAAAAAGCAGAAATAGCGCTATTGAAGACTATCCATGATCATTTGGTCAGAATACCTTTCATTCAAACAGCTATGAGCCCGATAAGAATAATTTTAGAGAAAGTAAATATGGAAGGAGAAGTTCCGGCATCAGAAAAATTTGGTTATCGCAATCCCGAAAAAATTCAGAAATATGTAAATTTCTTAGTTAGTTTGAATTTTTTGAAAGTTAGCGAAGGTAAACTTGTTCCTGCCGGTGAATTGAATGCGATTAGAAGCATGGAAATCTCTCTACAAGAGTTCCACAACAAAATACTGGCAGCAGTTTTAAGGAGAGGTTTCTCCTATATTCAAGATTATCTACACTTAACCCTAATCACACCATATATTAGATTGGCTAACTCATATTTCTTCCCATCATACGAATCTGGTAAACTAATGGAATTTATTATAGAAGATTTCCAAAAATCCTATTATGATATTTATGATATAAGAAAATCCCCTGATAAGATTATGTCACAGTTGAGTTATGTGGCCGAACAAAACATAATCACCGAGGTTAAGGCTGGTTATTACAAAGGGGAAGAGCACATATTTAATAATTTCAAAAATTTAGCCCCTGCAATATAATCTATTTAGTATACCAGAACAATTTGAAGGTGCGTTTTTGCTTTCCAATTCAAGTTAAAGGAAAAAACATACGGACTATTCTTTATGGTGGAGGCTCTGCATCCACGAGTTCCTGCAGGGTGAAATGATGAACGGGGTTTCTGTTGGCCGGGCGGTTCTCATCTGCAAAGGAAACGAGAATGTCCCCGGTTTCCGGGCATGCAACCCACTGATGGAATGAGCGATACGAGCCCATGAGCTGCATCAGCAGGAAGACCATATCTGTTTTGCCCAGATACACATCCCGAAGGAGGGCCATGGTTCCGTTCAGGTCCAGGGAGTTATATTCCCGCTCAATTTCATGACTCATCACGCGGTATATGTTCCACACGGAGAAGTAGGGATTTTTCCCGAGCATGAAAAGCAGGAACCCGCGAAGACCGCTGGGGTCGTAATTCGGTCTCTCCTTCTGCGTGGCGGCGCACATAGGATTGATGAAGCAGGGTCCTCTCCGCACCACGTCCTCGATTGCCCAGAAGGGAGGGGTGCGCTCCACAGAATCAAACCATGTGCCCACATACACGAGGTTGGCGGTCTGCTCCATGACGTACCCTCTGGGAATGTTGCCATCAGAAACAATAAAATTCCAGCCGCATGTTCTGTTCTCTCTCATTATGGCAATGGCTTCCTCTCCTGTTGTAGCCCGGTCGAGCACCATTCTCATTCTGAAAGCAGCGCTGATGCCTTGGAATGTGGTATCGTAGGAGAGGCAGGTGGTCTCGCTGATTCCTATACCCTTCTCGTTTATCCCTCCCCAGCAGCAGATGGCACCGGCAAATTCCGGGGAAACCGAGGCATAGCCGTTATCAGGATTACGGACAATCAGCACCTGATTCTCCCGAAAATAGGTGTCTGTTTCCTGATCATAAAAATCAAATCCTCCTGCCCAGTCAAGACTCCGCACGTGGTAGAGCGTGCCGTCTGCGGTGGCAGAGCCCCACAGTGAACCGCCGAAGCAGTACAGGTGGTTGAACACGGCGGGCCATGTACTGTACACGGCAATGGTTTCATAGGACATTCCAGAGCCGTCCGCCATTCCCTGCATCTCATCCTTGTATTCCTGCGGGAGGAAGCCCTCCATGACGTTCCATATCTCCAGCAAATCGCTGTAGCTATAGCCTTTCTGGAAAAGGAAACCGAACATTATCCTCATATTTTCTTCAATCTCATTTTTTAATAAATAGCCATGCTGGTACCCCATCTCATAGTTCGAACCACTGAGGTGGAGAATTTTCACACCGTCGCGCTCCTCGAGCCATCCGCCGCTCAGGGCGGTGGCGTTCACCGTTGTTTCAGAATGCACATCCTGAGTGATGAACATCAGTGGCTGTATGATGAAAAGTAGTGCAGCCACCATACATACCATACTTCTGTTCATCCTGTTCATAGTCACATGCCCCGCTACCGGCTTTATATTGACACCTGTTTTAAAAATGTTGCTGCAGAAAAAACCCGCTCTTGTGAATAGCCGCAATATCCATCCATACGTTAACGTAAGGGTATCTTCTGGAAAGCAACACAGATACACATGTGTGCAACCTCTATTGATTGTCCATGTTGTTTTCCTTCACTATAACTTTTCATCACAAGGTTTAAATATAAATTTAGGTATACCTAAAAATAAGTGGGATGTGAGATGATGATATCATGGGTGCGGAAATATCGCTGAGCGATCTGAGTCCTGGCATAAAGGCAACCATTGTGGCACTGCACGGTGGCCACGGATTCCAGAGGCGTCTCCGCACCATGGGCATCCGCGAGGGCAAGACCATCATCGTGGTGGCAAAACAGCCCTTCGGCGGGCCGCTCGTTCTGGAGGTTGATGGGAAACGGACAACCCTCGGGCGGGGAATGGCCCGCCGCATCCTGGTGAGGTGGGAGGGGTGAAAAGGATAGTGCTGATGGGGAACCCCAACGTGGGCAAGAGCGTGGTATTCTCCCGGCTCACCGGTGCCAATGTCATCGCCTCAAACTACCCCGGAACAACGGTTGATTTTTCCAGAGGGCGCATGAAACTGGGCGGCGAAACCGTTGAAATCATCGATGCTCCCGGAACATACTCGCTCGAACCCTCCAACAGGGCGGAGGAGGTGGCGCTCCACATGCTGCAGGAGGCGGATGTGGTCATCAATGTGGTGGATGCCACCAACCTGGAGAGAAACCTGTATCTCACGCTGGAACTGCTTGAGCGGGGCATCCCCGTCATTGTGGCATTGAACATGTGGGACGAAGCACGGCACGTGGGGATACATGTGGATGAGCGAGCGCTTGAGGAACTGCTCGGCGTTCCCGTGGTTCCCACCGTTGCCCTCACCGGAGAGGGCATCAAGGCGCTTGTTTCCCGCATCAGCGAGGCGCGCCCATCAGATCGCATACGGCCGGTCACAGAGGATGAACGATGGGTCACCATCGGCGCCATCATAAAACAGGTTGAGCGGGTGGAGCACCGCCACCATACGCTGTGGGACCGCATTTCCGATATGACCATCACACCCCTGACAGGCATCCCCATCGCCGTTGCCGTCCTGCTGTTTGCATTCCTCCTTGTGCGTCTCATCGGAGAAACGCTCATCACTTACGTGCTCGATCCGTTCTTCAACTCTCTCTATCTTCCGCTCATCGAACGTCTGAGTGAGTGGCTGGGCCCCGGCATCCTTCACAGCATTCTCATCGGGGAATATGGCACCGACATCAATTTCATCGAATCGCTGGGGCTCCTCACCACCGGGCTGTACGTTCCCCTGGGTGCGGTGCTGCCCTACATCATCGGGTTTTACTTCACCCTCTCCATTCTGGAGGACACCGGGTATCTTCCTCGCCTGGCGACGCTCATGGACACGGTGTTTCACCGGCTCGGCATGCACGGTTATGGCATCGTTCCCCTCTTTCTCGGCCTCGGCTGCAACGTACCCGGAGCCCTCGCGGTGAGGAACATGGAGGCCAAAAAACAGCGGTTCATCTCCGCAACGCTTCTTGCCATCGCTGTCCCGTGCATGGCCCAGACTGCCATGGTATTCGGGATACTGGGCCCCTACGGATTCCACTATGTGGTGATGGTGTTTTTCACCCTCGGCATCCTCTACCTTGTCGTGGGCATCATACTCAACCGATTCATTCCGGGAGAAAGTCCCGAGATTTTCCTTGAGATACCGCCGTACCGCCGTCCCAGCATCAGGGCGGTTGCAAAGAAAACGTGGATGCGCATCCGCTGGTTTCTGGGCGATGCCATTCCCTACCTCTTCCTGGGGGTGTTCGTGGTGAATGTGCTGTATGTGGTCGGATTTCTTCAGTGGCTCGGTGATGTGCTCTCGCCGTTCATGCATATGGCGTTCGGCCTTCCCGGCGAGGCGAGCATTGCCCTCATCATTGGGTTTCTGCGGAAGGACCTTGCCGTGGGCATGCTCCTGCCCCTGGGATTGAGTGCGGCACAGCTGGTCATTGCGGCCACAGTGCTCACCATATATTTCCCGTGCATTGCCACCTTCACAGTCCTCATAAAGGAACTGGGCATAAAGGGCATGGCTGCATCGGCATCCATCATGGTGGCCACCGCGGTCACCGTGGGATTCATTCTCAGAATCATCCTTCTGGGGGTGTGAACATGAAGAAAAAAACAGTGGAGGAATATGTCGAAACCATATACATACTCGAGAAAAGGGAGGGGCGGGCCCAGACGGGCATGATTTCCACGGAAATGGGCGTCAAACCCCCTTCGGTCACGGAGATGCTGCAGAAGCTGCAGGAACAGGACCTCGTCCACTATGAAACCTATACCGGTGCAACTCTCACTGAAAAGGGACGCCGCATGGCCAAATCCCTCATGAAAAAACACCGTGTCATTGCCGACTTTCTGGAAATCATCGGCGTGGCGCAGGACCAGGCGGAGCTGGATGCCTGCCAGATAGAGCATCACGTAAGCGATGGAACGGTCAGGCAACTGGAGAAATTCGTTCACTTTGTACATGATGCACCGGACACACCGCGATGGGTGAAACACTTTCATCATTTTTGCAGGACCGGCGAAAGAACACCCTGCAATCTCTGCAGCGATGACGGGGAATCGTGAGCGAATACTCACCCTCTCCTTTTCCCGCTGATTCCCACCGCAATCCCGGAAATATCCTCCCTTCTGATGGAAAATCGCTGTGCCATGATGCGCTCGATCTCTCCCACATTGATGTGCCGTATATGCTTCCTCAGATATCCTCCCTTATCATAACGCTCCCTGAAATACGATGAGGCGGTGTTGAGCATCACCGCACATATGGTACCCTTCTCTCCGAGCACCCGGTGGGCCTCGGTGAGGGCCTTTCCCACATTCTCCATAAATTCCAGTGAGGTGACGAACATCACCGTATGGGCGCACCCGTCTCTGAACGGCAGGTTCTCCGCATCTGCCTTCACCACCGCTATCCTTTCCTTTGCCCGTTCGATCATGGCGTCATCCCTCTCAACGCCGATGATGGTCACCGGCGCCATCCTCTCGATTTCCGCCTCTATGATTCCCGTCCCGCATCCTATGCTTATCACTGTGGTGCCGCACATGCATCCCGCAAGATACCGTGCCTCCTTTTCCAGAATTTCCGCGCCGAAGGACGTGGCGAAGAAGTCATCATATGTCACAGGTGTATCACCCCGCCGGCCCTACAGGGCTGTGCGTTTTCAAAACGTTCTATCTCTCGCTTGTGCACGGTACAGTGGCATGGCACCACCAGCGGATAGTGCCTCAGCATTGCGATGTCCCTGAAATCGTGGAACCCTCCTATCACCGCCTTTATGGAGCCGTATTCAGCGGCGGTGTGAAGCACATATTCAAGTCCGTTGTGGGCACAGCCGGTGATGACCACCACCTCATTGCCGTCTCTCACTACCAGCGAGCGCTCGCCGTACCTCTCCCCGGTGGCAATGAAATCCGGCAGGAACTCCCCTTCCTCTATTTTCACCCCCTCAAGCTTTGAGGAAGGAGGGACGAACACCGCTCCCCGGAATGGCAATCCCTTGAGCCCTCCGGCATGGTCCCGATGGGCATGGGAGATAAAGATGGCATCTATGGCGTCGAGAGAGATTCCCAGTTTTTCCATGTTGTGGCGCAGAATTTTTGCATTCCCTCCTGTATCAAACAGTATGTTCATTCCGTGCTCTATCAGGCAGGAAAACCCCCATGCTGCCTTGAACCCGGGCAGGGCACGGTTGTCATACACTATTGTGACTCTCATCTGATGCATTCACATATTCTTCAATTCTTTCCCATATATTTTTCATCATCTCCGCAAGCGATGCATCGTATTCCGCGATGCTCATTCCCCGCACCATCGCCTCGGTGAACTTTTTGCTGAAGGGAATTTTCCCCACAATTTCAATGCCCCGTGCAGTGCAGAAATCCTCGATTCTCTTCGTCACATCCTCATTTATGTCATACTTATTTATGATTGCGACGGTATTCACCTTGAAATGTGCAGCCACCTCAAGCAATCGTTCCATGTCATGCACCGCCGCCATGGTGGGCTCCACCACCATTACCAGAAGGTCCGTGTTCCCTATTGAGGCGATGACCGGGCAGCCGATGCCTGCGGGCGCATCGATGATAATCAGCGGCGCTCCCACTCTTTCGGCAATTTCCACGGCCTTCTTTCTGGCAACGGTCACCAGTTTGCCGGATGCCTCCTCACCTGCGCCGAGCAGCCCGTACACAAATTCCCCGAATCTCGTATGGGCGGTGTACACATGTCCGGTCACTCTTTTTTTCATCTCGATTGCATCCACCGGGCAGACCAGCGGGCACACGCCGCATCCTTCACATTTCTCCCCGATCACACGAAAATTTTCTATTGCATTGAATCGGCATGCCCGTTCACACGCCCCGCATTCGATGCATGTGTCGCTGTCTATCTCTGCCACTTCCATTCCCCTGTAGGGTATCTTCTCTACCACCTCAGGTTTCAAAATGAGGTGCAGGTTGGGTGCATCCACGTCGCAATCGGCGAGCACTGCACCGGCAAAACCTGCAAATGATGCAACCATGCTTGTTTTTCCTGTCCCTCCCTTCCCGGATGCCACCGCAATCTGTTTCATTCTGCCACCGCCTCGTACAGATCGACAAATTTTTTGCGCCATCCCTGAATCTCCTTCACAAAGGGAACCCCCTTTGAATACAGCACCGCTATCTCCCGGTTATAGGGGATTTTCATCAGCACCGGTATGCCCTCCTCCCTGCAGTAGCGCTCCACCCCCTCATCGCCTATTCCGTGCCTGTTTATCACCACGCCGAAGGGAATGGCAAGTTTCCTCACGATGGTCACGGCAATTTTCAGGTCATGCAGTCCGAAGGGCGTGGGCTCTGTCACCAGTATGACAAAATCGGAACCATGCATTGCCTCTATTGCGGGACAGCCATTGCCGGGAGGGGCATCCAGAATGGATATGCCGTTATCATCCACGTATCGCTTGAGCCGGCTTATGATGGGGGTGGCCCGCGCCTCACCCACGTTGAGCAGGCCCTGGTATATCGTTATTTCACCCTCACCACGGTATATCTCCCCTATTTTCCTCTCCCCCTCTGAAATTGCCTCGTGGGGGCACACCATTTTGCATCCTCCGCACCCAGAGCACAGCTCCGGGAAAAGCATGATATCTGAGGGGAGCACGGCTATTGCATTATACCTGCAGAACTCGGCACATTTTTTGCAGAGGGTGCATCGATTCATGTCAAACAGGGGATTCATCAGCGACACATCCTCTATTTTCTCAAGTTCCGCATTCAAGAAAATATTTGCATTGGGTTCCTCCACGTCGCAATCGTAGAGGGTCGCACCGTTCGCCAGTGCCATGTTCACCGCTACGGTTGTCTTCCCGGTTCCCCCCTTCCCGCTTGCCACGGTGATTTTCATGGTGCCACGAATCAGTGAGAATGATGATGGTGGTACGTGTGACTCTCGCAGGCGTCGCCAATACCGGCCTTCTCAAGATGCCCCCTTTTGAATGCATCGAGAGAATCCCTCACTGTTCCGGCTGCCCCGCAGTACACGTCGATGCCCAGTTCCTGAAACAGGGCAATTGCCTTTCTCCCGATGCCCCTGCATATCATGGCGGTAACGCCTTGCCGTGCCATGATTTCCGGCGGGTCACCCTCCCCACCCATGTGGACGCTTGTATTCGGAATAACGGTCACCTCTTCCGTTTCAGTATCCACAATGGTGTAGGTGGGCACCCGCCCGAAATGTTCTCCCACGAGCTCGTCCATGCCTCCATTCCCCATGGTGGGAAATGCCACTTTCATGCCCTCACCATGCGGGTTCCGCACTTGGGACAGTTCATCTGCATGCAGGGCGTTCCGGGAGTGTGCGGCATTTTATGCCCGCAATGCGGACACACGCATTCACCACCCGGTCCCATGCCTCCTCTTCTGCCTGTACCTCTGCCGGCACCCTGTCCGGCTCCTCTTCCTGCTGCCATCTTATCACATCATACTTTTTATGTTGTCTATTCTTTCAAGCAACATGTCTATTCTTTCCTCAAGTTTCTCAACCTCTACTTCTTTTCTTTCTCCCACCATCTCAATGGCCCCCTGTGGGCATACTTGGACACACATGCCGCATCCCGCGCATCGCTCCTCTATTATTCGCGCTTTCATTTTTTCAATTCTTCTATTCT
>QMSU01000030.1 GCA_003650975.1 Thermoplasmata archaeon | reverse complement strand
CTTCGAATAGTTTAAGGATCTCCTCCACTAAAAAAAATCCATGCATGATATTTAAACGTTTGCAGGTACATCATGGGTAATGTGTTTGCAGCCCGTATCAGGCCTGCCAGCGTGCCTCCACCGGCTGTTCGTAGTTCATAAGACCGAAGAATATTTTCCCGGTTACGCTCCCTGTGATTGTGACGGTGAACTGCATGGCTGTGATGGCCTCTATCAAACTCTGCGCCACCTGACTGTAGGAAATGGTCAGCATCACCCTCACGGTCTCATATGAGGTTGCCCCTATGTCGATGGCATCAAATCCCATGATTCCCACAGAGGTATTGGATACCAGAATGGTGAAATTTCCACTCAGCCCCCTCACCTTCCTGTGTTCATCATTGATGATCTTTGTACCCACGGTGAGGACGATATCCGGGAGCAAATGCTCCACGTGCACATCATATATTTCCACCTTTACCCCTTTTATTGCCCGCACCTCCATGGAGACATTGAAAAGAAGGGCTGCCATAATGATGCCCGCTGTGACAATGGAAAAAATTGTGATAATTCTTTTCATTGATAATCAAATAAACTCCTTTGCTTAAAGTTTTTTGCAAATTTCTTGTATTTTTCGAGTGCA
Organism: Thermoplasmata archaeon; assembly: GCA_003650975.1. GTDB lineage: Archaea > Thermoplasmatota > E2 > UBA202 > JdFR-43 > B78-G9. The sequence goes on along the minus strand of QMSU01000030.1, from coordinate 8,354 downwards.
TGCAGCACCCGCTCCCTGCCGAACTGGTGCTTCTCACACAGCAGTTCCAGCGCCTTCCCCTCATCCACCTCCCTCCACGTGATGGTATATTCTTCGGTGACCGAGGGCGACAAAAATATGTTTCTCACCTCTTCATATTCCGGTATCCCTTCAATTTTTCCCCCATTCACTAGTTTTTCTATGCTTCCGTATTCCTTTATCAACCGCAGGGCCTTTTTTGGGCCAATGCCCTTTATTCCCTCATTGAAATCAGTGCCCACGAGAATGCCGATATCGACGAGCTGTTCGCGATCGATGCCGTGTTCTTCGAGTACCTTTGAAAGGGAAATTTCCTCCGGGCTTATATTAACCCATATTTGTTTGTCCGGCAGTTTCCTTTTCCCTGTAATGGTCACATTCCGTATGAGTACCGGTGCACCGAAGAGGAGTGCATCAAAGTCCTGGGATGCCACGGCATCCACATCGCCCTTCATGTTCATGTAGGCGGCCTGCGCCTCCCCCTCCCCCTTTGCATTGATATAGGGTATGCCAAGGGCATCCAGCAGCTGCTGTGCCTCCCTCACCTCCTGTTCGCCTATCCTGCTTGTTCTCTTTGCCTTCTTTAACGCCTCTTCCATATCCCCTGCTTCAAGAGCCGCGCGCCACTCCTGTTCGGCCTCCTTCTTCAGCGCCTTTCTTTTCTCAAGTGTGTGCAATTTCAGAGGATGGGGCTTTCCGTCAAACACATACACGGGTTTTATGCCCACATCCACAAGGTTGGCCGTGCGGTAGAGCAGGCCGGAAAGATGAGATGTCACACGTCCCTCTGCGTCCTTTAGGGGAGTGCCGTCCCGCTGCCGTATTATGGAAAGAAATTGATAGAGGGTATTGTGGGCATCTATTGCCAGTGATTTTCCACCCAGCTCCTGAAGGTGTATGGGTCGTGCAACCACCAGAGATTTGAATGCTACTCCCATGTTATCTCAAAACTGAACCACTCCACCTTTTTTTCTTCGACCAGGTTCTTTATCTTCCGCTGTTCCTGACTGAGCTTCCCGCCCGCTGCCTTGAATTCCACAAACACTATCTTTTCGTCATCGAACTGGATGCCATCTATCGGGGAACCGATGAATCGGAATCGTCTGCTGTCATAGGGATACCCCTTCATGAACGGAGCGAACTGCTCGGTTATTTTCCCGTACAGCGATGACATGCTCCTCTTTTTTTCGTCGAGCTCCCTTTTTTCCTTTTTGAGTGGAATGGCGATTTTCCGGTATATCACAACGATGCCCGCCAGGAATCCGAACAGCACACCTATCACAAACACCCAGAATAACATGAACGGGTCCGTTATCCCACCACCCTGTGCTTTATCAGAAATTTCAGATTTCTCCACCCATCTTTCCACGACTGTATCTTTGCCACCCCCTTACGAGCATACAGACATGATGGGATTTCCCGTGCCCGTATCTTTTTATTCCTGAACATCTCAATTTTTATTTCCTCAGAAAAGGGCATGCCGTCATCGAATTTCTCGAGAGGTTTTACCCGCTCCAGCGCCTCCCTTTTCATAATCCACATGCCGGATTGTGAATCCTTCACCTTCACACCGAAAAGGAGGCGCAGGGTGGATGAAAGGATGAAATTGCCCACATAATGTTTCAGAGACATGGCGCGCTCCCCGCGATCTGCGAAGCGGTCGGTGGTAATGAAATCGAGGTTTTCATCCAGAAGCATCTGGATATATGTGTGCACCCTGTCAAAGGGATAGGTCCCATCTGCATCACCGGTAACCAGTATGTCTCCGGTTGCCTCCGAAAGACCCGTTTTATATGCCCTTCCATACCCCTTTCGCGGTTCTATGATAACACGTGCACCCTTCTCCGCGGCTATTTCCCGCGTCCTGTCCTCAGAATTGCCGTCAACCACGAGAATCTCCAGTTCCCATCCCCTCTTTGCAAATTCATCACGGGGTATGGCATCGATGGTATCTCCTATGCCGTCTTCCTCATTTATCGTGGGCAGCACAATGCTGATCTTCATCAACATGCCATCCCATTTCACCTTAAATGCTTTTCTTATGATACCCTGTGTCCCGTCTTTTCACGTGATATGCCAAACGTTAATGGGAGATATGAAACAGAAAGCTCATTCCTACGCTGCCCTGATGAAAATATGCCTTTTCGCTTTCAATTGCATACGTGGAAATCAAAACGCATGTGCAGACAAATCATTCTTCTACCCGGCAGGCGCAGTCAGTTTTATATTTGCCTTCCCGATGTGGAATATCAGAGGCGAAAAATGAAAGTAGCGATATGGAAAGGAATGGTGTGTGTTTTGATGGCCGGTATCCTATTGATGCCGATGGCCTCGATGAGAAATGAAGTGAGTGACAATGGTATCACAACACTTGGACAAAGTGAGAAGAATTACACGGGCCAAAAGATGATTTCACTGCAATTTACCGAACCGCTCGTCATGAAGAGTGACGGATATGCTTCCTTGGACATTGCGGGTGCAAATGCACGGATACAACGTCCGGGCAGTCCGGCACTGCCTTTCTACATCACAACTCTCAATTTTCCACAGGGTACAGAGATCATCGACATTTCATGCGAGGTACTGGAAATAACACTAGGACGAACAATGCAGGAAACGATACTCCTGAATGTTAGCAATGAAAAACTCACATGGCTACTCAATAGTTTTTATGAGAATTATTGGAAAACACGGTGTTTACACCGCGAGTGGAATATGATGTTTTAATAACTGGCAAGGTTTATGCTGTTGAACAGTCCTATGACGGGGTTACATTGTAACGAAATTACACAATCAATTGGCGGTTCCCTCAACTTAATGGGTTTTGAAAAAATGTAAAATATGCACCCATAGTTGTATATGGGCAAAGGAAGGGATTGCACATGCTGTAACAAATAGTAAAATGGATAGAGGATAATTTTTTGTAGAGAGTGAAAGACCAATGAAGAGCGAGCAATGGGAATATTATTGTACCATGGAGGTCTCTCATACAAGAAAGAGAGTTGTTTCTGGGCGTGAGTTATGAGACAGTGAGAAAATGGATAATAAAAGGAAGAGAATTATTTTCGCATACCGTGGTGAAAAAGGAACGAACATGCATTGCCGTGGATGAAAAGATTATCAAGAGAGGGGATGAATATCTGTATCTTTGGGCAGCGGTTGGTCTCGATGATGAACCGCTCATTGCTGTCAGTGTGACCCATGGGAAAAGCTCTCTGGAAGCAATGCAGTTTCTCAAGTAAGTGAGACATGTGTGTAAAGGAAAACTATCGAAGGTCTTTGTTGATGATGGCACATGGTATCCATAGGCGTTACAAAGACTGGGTTTCAGGTATTCAGTAGTCTGTTTTCTTTCGTAGATCGGTCATAACACCTTTTTTAGCAATGGGAATTGTTCCATGAGTCGTTCAAGAAACAGCAGGATAGCATCGAATATTTTGTTTTTTGGCAGGCTAACTGGCAATGGATCTGACCATTCACTTTCCGCACCGGTAATATCTTTGGCTTTCACTCTGATATTATAATTTCCCTGCATCTTCCACTTATGAGTAGCATTTATTATCTGCCCGGAATCATAGGGACCAAGCCAGCCGCTTGTTGTGCCATCCCCCCAATCCCACTTGTAGTACACTTTGTCCCCATTAGGGTCGGTCGTATTGGTTGTGTAGATATACTCTTTTCTAGGTTTCCCACTTGTTGTACCCGATGGCTTGGCGGGCTTCTCTGGCGGAGAAATATCAATCGGCGTCAACTGTGGATAACAGTCTTTATTGTTACCGCCTGCTATCACGTAAGGCTCATCACCGAAACCGTCACCATTGAGATCTTCCCCATTATAATCACTCCAATAGTTTCCCCCAAAGATGCCATCATCCCAAGAATTACTGCATACATCACGGGCATTATCCGGTGTGTTATTGACAAAGTTATTATGATGGATGAAATTGTCGTTGGATGACCACGTTACCTTAATGCCGTAATCTGCGTTGTCTGCAATGGTGTTCCCGGAGATCGTATTGTGAGAACATTTGGAATATTCTTCTATGCCGGATTCCTCATTATTTTTGATAGTATTCACAGCAATAGTGTTGTAGCATGATTCATATATAAAGAGACCATCCTCCCCATTGTTTATAATAGTATTTCCGTAAATGGTGTTGTTGGATGAAGAATACCATAAACCAAGACCATATCGGATATTATCTTTAATGATATTGTGGGAAACGGTATTGTTGGATGAAGAGAATAGAGGATTTCCATAGACGTTATAGACGTTGTTTCTACTGATGGTGTTATAATCAGAGGCAATTAAGAAGATACCATCCAGAACATTTGAGATGGTATTATCCGAAATAATATTGTTGGATGAGAATCCCAGCAGGATAGCAACGTCTCCTCCAGATATGCTGAGATTTTGTATCTTGAAATTCTGACAGTTTGCAAGTATAACCTCTGCAGCATCAGATGGAACAGTGATGCCATTTTTATTTTTGTAGTAATAAATCGGTTTGTTATCAATATAGTTGTTTTCTATGGTATGTGTGATCCAGTGGAGTAGTCCTCCCGACAACAATATGCCACTTGAGTTCGAAAAAGTGTTGCCAGTGACCATAAGGTAGGAAGATAGTATAAACATGGCATCATAATTGATATTGTTTATGAAGGTGTTATCGGAAACGGTGGTATGGGATGATTCTTTTAGATAGACGCCATGACTTAAGGGAACACCAACACTTTGATAAACAGTATAAGAGTGATTTGAAATAATATTTTCAGTAATAGTGGTATAAGGTGAAGATTCCAGATGAATACCGTCATAATAGTTTTTTGTTATAACATTTCCTGAAATAACGTTATTGGATGATGATGTTATGTAAATGCCGGATCCTTTATTTCTTGCGATTATGTTTCCAGTGATGGCGTTGCCATCAGAATTAATGTACACTCCAGCCGCTGTTGAAGAATTTTTGCTATTTTGAATGGTAAAGCCGGATACAGTTGCTCCACCAGTGATGATTTTTATCACAGAATCGCTTCCACTACCATCAATAATTGTGGTATCTTTATCCTCTGCTATCAACTCTATCGGCTTATCTACCACCACATTCTCATAATATGTTCCATTATAGACATAAATCATGTCTCCATTGGATGCATCCTCAATGGCGTCCTGAATCCTGCTATAATTTCCAGGTCCAGTACCGCCAACATACAATGTGTTCCCATCGAGATTATTATAACGTATATCTCTTCCTATTGTTACGTTCCCTGTTCCTGAGATAACACTTGTTCCAATAAATAAAAACACTATACCGGTAGCCAAACTTTTTACCAATACCTTCTTCATTTTAATTGCCTCCAATATTCAATAATCCAGTTATATATATAGGTAACGAAGATGGTCACAAACATGATAACATACTTTTCATGAGATTTTAATCTAATCCGGGGTAATAATGTTGGGAGTAATCACTTCTGGAACGCAATAAAATTATAAATGTTCCCCCATTATATGTGCCTGCAGGGGTAGCCAAGCCTGGTCAACGGCGCAGGACTTAAGATCTTATCTTTCAAGGGTTCGATAGGAAATCCTGTGGAGAAGTCCTTCGTGGGTTCGAATGCACATGGTGCAGTGCGTCGCACATGTGCGCGAAAATCCCATCCCCTGCATTCCACCATCCAGATGGGGTGACGTTTCGCTTCTTCATATGGATGTTTTCAGAACAGAAGCGTTAACTGGAGGAATTGAAGACCATGGTTGTCATCTTTCACAGGGATACATGAAATGTCGTAAAACAGTACCTCCGAGTGTAATATTTTATTCGTTATTCTTGTGAAGATACACCAACCACCATAAGGAAAAGGGAGTTTACCATGTGTGCCTAAAACGCATGTTTTTACTCTTTTTTCTACTTTCCGAGGTACTGTAAAAAGAAAAACATTTGTATATGCCGGGAGGTATTAGTAATGTGATTCTGAAGGATGCGAAAAAACTCGATTTGTCCTATGTGCCCAAAAATATTCTGTGCAGGGGTGAGGAGCTGAAACGGCTGAAGATTTTTGTGAGTACTGGAAAGGTGCTCATAAGTGGTGGCATAGGGACGGGAAAGACGATGCTTGCACGACACATCGGCGGAGATGCCTATGTGAACTGCTACATGAACAAAACGGAGCACCGTGTCCTTGAGGAAATAATAAAACAGCTGAAACCGCGGTTTAACCCCGCAGGGTTGCCGAACCAGAAGCTGTGGAACGAGATTGAGTCAGGGAAAAGAATAATTCTTGATGAGATGGATGGCATGAATGTGGATGAGCTGCGCCACTTTGCCTATTCCATATCGAGGCAGTACGAGGTGGGGAAAAAAATAGAGTACATTGCCATCACGAGAAACCATTTCATACTCGAGCAGATGATGAACGATGAGGCCATATGGAGCACCTTTGCGGGAAAGGCGGTGGTGGAACTCAAACCATACACGAGAGAACAGATGAGAGAAATTCTCGCCTTTCGGGCACAGGAGAGTCTTGATGCAAAGGCATACGATGATGACATTATAGCCCTTATCACCGACAGCGCCCTTATCTCGCCGGGGCACATGAGAACAGGTATAGACCTCATGAGAAATGCGGCCCTCATGGCGGAAAGCAGGGGAGATACTGCAATAACGCCGGATGATGTGAGGGAGGCCAACAGGGAAGAATGGGTGGGCGATCTGGAGAACATGGAAAAGGAGGAGATGCTGGTATTTCTGGCAGTGGCGGCGGCATGCCGGACCAACGCATATGTATCCATGAACGAGATAGTTGATATGCTTAGGGTAAAGGAGGAGGAATACCACATCAAGGTGGATGAAACGCGTTTCAAAAAAACGTTTCAGGCGCTTCTCCAGGAAGACTTTGTGTACCAGGGGGCCGATGGTTTCACCATACTCCACTATCCCGTTGCCGCGCTCATTGAGGAGATTGAAAAGAGGATGTCATGTCACTGATACTTTTTTCCAAGCAGCCGTGAGACAATTTCTCTATCAATGAGTTCCTTGCCCTTCTTCTCTTCCTTGAAGAGTCTCCAGTGCATTCTGTGGCTCTCCTGGGTGAGTACATATACCCCGCTGCCGATTCCCGTCCATGCTAAAAGAAAGATGAATCCTGGCATTGCACCTTCGAGTCGCAATATGTAGGCAAAGAAGAGGGCCGACGTGAGCATGCCCAGCAGGGCAACCACCCACATGCCCCTGAATTTGAATTTGGCATTTTCGTAGATCTCAGGATGCTTGTAGGGGAGAATGAGGGTGGAGGTTGAGATGGCAATGTAAATCAGCAGAATGGCCATGTTGATCATCATAACTGCATTCATAAACTCCTTTGCAAGCAGGATGATGGATATGGCCATAACTCCGTTCACCAGCAGGGTCCATTTCGGAACGCCATATGGATTCAGCTCCGCCAGTTTTTGCGGCACTATTCCGTCTTTTGCCCACGCAAATGAGAGGCGCGAGGATGCAAGTATATTGGGATTTATGTCTGAAATTATGGCTATCGAGCCCGCAAAGGCAACCACAATCGCTATCAGGGGCGGTAAAACATGGGATGCCGCCTCAGGCACAGAACCGCTGGAAAAATCATATGAGGAGTAAAAATCAGGGGACATGGAGCCGTAGGTTATCAGGGCAACAAGAATGTATATTGCTGCTATCATGAACATGGATATGACAATCCCTCTCGGCAGCGTTTTTTCCGGGTTTTTTATCTCCCCTCCCGCATTGGCAATTGCCGCAAATCCCAGATAGCTGAAGAATATCAGACTGCTTGCCTTTGCAATGTCCGAGAGATTTATGTGCATGGAATATTCTATGTTGCTCATGCTTACATCCGGTAACCCCACTAAAATGAATGACAGAATGCCAATTATGAGCAGCACGAACATTGCAACCTGTATCCTTCCAAACGTTTTCACCCCCAGGTAATTCACCAGGAGAAATACAACGACAAGGATGATTGAAATGGCCGTTATATTTGAGGAAATGAATGAGGAAACGCTGTGCATGTTCAGTATATCGAAGAAATTGTTTATGAGGACCATATCCCCCACTGCCATGGCTGCAATGGTGGCTATCATGGCAAACCACCTTGCCCATGTGGCAATGAAGCCGATGAACGGGTCAATTATCCTGCTTATAAATACATATTCTCCTCCCGACGATGGCAGGGCTGAGGAGAGAACAGCATAGCATAGTGCCATGAAAAATGCGGGAAATGCCGCAATGATATAGGAAAAGATTATGGCGGAACCAACCGGAACCTTGCTCTGTATCTGGATCGTTGAGAGAAACAGCCCG
>QMSU01000299.1 GCA_003650975.1 Thermoplasmata archaeon | reverse complement strand
CGAACCGCGCAGGCCAAGCCCCCTGCTCCACGGCCTGCCGCCCGGCGCCTGGGCCTACTTTAACCACGCCTACTACTGTCAGGCCCGGCCGGAGCACGTCCTCGCCGTCACCGACTACGGCGGGCCTTTCCCCTCCGTCGTTGGCCGGGGAAAGGTCTACGGCGTCCAGTTCCACCCGGAAAAGAGCCAACAAGTGGGCTTGCACGTCCTACGAAACTTCGTGGAGCGAGTGGAGTGAGAAATGGGATGAGAATTTGGGACATCTACCCGGCCATAGACCTGCGGCGGGGACGGGTCGTGCGGTTGATGCAGGGAGACCCGAATCGGGAGACGAAATATGCCGACGACCCGCTGAGCGTTGCCCGCCGCTGGCAGACTGCCGGTGCCACCTGGCTTCACGTCGTCAACCTGGACGGGGCCTTCGGTGAGCGCAGCCGGGAGAACCGCGACGCCCTGGAACGCATCCTGACCACCGGGCTGCGCGTCCAGTTCGGCGGCGGCCTGCGCGGCCTGGAATCGCTCCACCGGGCACTGGACTTGGGCGTGAGCCGGGTGGTGATCGGCACAGCAGCCGTGGAGAACCCGGCGCTGGTGGAGGCGGCGCTGGCGGCCTTTGGGCCGGAGCGGGTCGCCGTGGCGATTGATGCCCGCCAGGGCCAGGTCCACACCCACGGCTGGCAACAGGACACGGCCCTCACAGCGACCGCACTGGCGCAACGGTGTGCCGCTCAGGGCGTGCAGTGGGTCATCTTCACCGACGTGTCCCGCGATGGGATGGGCAGCGGTCTCAACGTGGCGACGACGGCGCACCTGGCCCAGTCCGCCAATCTACAGGTCATCGCCTCTGGCGGCGTGTCCAGCCTGGAGGACATCAGACGGGCATACCAGGCTGGGTTGAGCGGGGTCATCATCGGCCGTGCTCTCTACGAGGGACTCGTGGACTTGCGGGCCGCGCTCCGCGTGGGAAGATATCCGAGGTCTGACGGGGAGGCAAACAATGCTGGCTAAACGGATCATCCCCTGCCTGGACGTCAAAGACGGACGGGTGGTCAAAGGCGTCCACTTTGTGAACCTGCGCGACGCGGGCGATCCGGTGGAGAACGCCCGTCTCTACAATGCCGAGGGGGCCGACGAACTGGTCTTCCTCGACATCTCGGCCACGCCGGAAAGCCGGGCCACAACGGTGGAGATGGTGCGCCAGGTGGCCGTCGAGGTCTTTATGCCCTTCACCGTCGGCGGGGGAGTGCGTACTGTTGAGGATGTGCGGGCCTTGCTCCTGGCCGGCGCCGACAAGGTGAGCATCAACACGGCCGCCGTTCGCAACCCGGAACTCCTCACCTCCGCTGCGGAACGGTTTGGCAGCCAGTGCATCGTCATCGCCATTGACGCCAAGCGCGTCGCCGACGATCACCCCTCCCCCGGCCCCTCCCCTCGCAGGGGAGGGGGGTATCACTGGGAGGTTTATGTCAGCGGCGGGCGCACACCGACGGGGCTGGACGCGGTGGCGTGGGCGGTGCGGGCGGTCGAACTGGGGGCCGGGGAGGTGTTGCTGACCAGCATGGACGCCGACGGCACCCTGGCCGGTTACGACCTGGCGCTGACCCGCGCCGTGGCCGAGGTGGTGCCGGTGCCGGTCATCGCCAGCGGTGGCGCCGGTTCCCTGGAGCACTTTGCCCAGGTGCTCACCGAGGGCAAGGCCGATGCCGCCCTGGCCGCCTCTCTTTTCCACGACCGGGTGCTGAGCATCGGCGAAGTAAAAGCTTACTTGGCTGCCCAGGGCATTCCGGTGAGAATGAGTGAATGGCGTAGCGAATAGCGAATAGTGAATGAGGAATGACGAATGGCACACGATCACGGTCAAATAAAAAATGAGCAGGTAAACATCCGGTTTGACGAACGGGGGCTGGTGCCGGCGGTGGTGCAGGACAGCACGACCGGCCAGGTGTTGATGGTGGCCTGGATGAACGCGGAGGCGCTGCAGCGCACCCGGGAGACCGGCCAGGCCCACTTTTGGAGCCGCAGCCGCCAGGAGTTGTGGCACAAGGGAGCCACCTCCGGCAACGTGATGCACGTGCGCGAGATCTGGGTAGACTGTGACGCCGACACGTTGCTGCTCCGGGTGGACCCCGCCGGCCCCGCCTGCCACACCGGTGAGCAGAGCTGTTTCTTTCGGAGACTGGATTCCCTCTCCCCCAAAATTGGAGCGGCTGGAGAGGGGACAGAGGGGGGCAGCGCTCTGGACACCCTGTTCGCCACTATCCTCGACCGGCAGGCGAACCCCCGGCCTGGCTCCTACACTGCCCAACTGCTGGACACGGGGGAGGACGAGATCCTCAAGAAGGTCGGCGAGGAGGCAATGGAGATCATCCTGGCCGCCAAAGGGCAGGGGGACGAGCGGCTCATCTCCGAGGTGGCCGACCTTTTTTATCACCTGTTGGTGCTGCTGGCAGCGCGGGGGCTGACTCTGGCCGACGTCGGGGCGGAACTGGCACGCAGGCGGCGGTGATGTGAAAAAGTACTGATCCCCTGCCGGGACACTGTAAGTCGATGCAGTTGATCAGCCTTGCAAAGGTCAGGAGTCACCTT
>QMSU01000029.1 GCA_003650975.1 Thermoplasmata archaeon | reverse complement strand
TAGTCCTTCCCGTTCAATCGCCGATGCAAGTTCATCTATGACGGCTATCGAGAGATATTCCTTTTTCTTATCAAGCAGCTTCATTATCTCTTCCTTTGCATCCATGCCTTTCTCAGGTGTTTTTGATTTCTTCACCGTCTTCTTAGTAGTCTTCTTGCTTTTCTTGGCACCTGATTTCTTCTCCTCTTTCTCCAGCTTCCTGCCGAGGATTTCTGCAATTTTTTCTGCATCCTTTCCAAACTGCTTTTTCAATTCTTTATCGGAGAGTTTCTTTAATTCTGTCAGTGTGTACTGTGCGGCAACACGTTCCGCCAGCTTTTTACTCAATCCACGCTTCACCAGCGCATTGACCGTTGAGCTACTCATGTTCCACCTCCTTCAGTAACAAACTGATGGATGTTGCCTTCCCCTTTATGCTCTTCATGGGTTCAATGCCATCCTCTCCATACACGAACTGTATTACCTCGCCGCTGGTGGCTCTCACAGTGCCGTCTCTCTCCAGCTTGATATTCTCAAGCGCATTCACCAGACGGCGCTGCATGTATCCGCTTCGTGACGTCCTCACCGCTGTGTCCACAAGACCCTCTCTTCCGCCCATGGAATGGAAAAAATATTCCGTGGGATTGAGACCCCGTTTATAGCTGGAAGAAACGAATCCCTTTGCCTGTGCGCCCAGATCTCCCTTTTTGAAATGGGGAAGCGTTCTGCCTCCGTAACCCCTGTGGATACGCTCTCCTCTCACTGCCTGCTGTCCCACGCATCCTGCCATCTGACTCAAATTGAGCATGCTGCCCCGCGCTCCCGAGCGGGCCATAATAACGGCAGAATTGTCCATTCCCAGATGCTTACTTGCGATTTCTCCCGTGTAGTCCCTTGCTCTGCCGGTGACGCGCATTATTTCCATTTCAAGTGTTTCCTCAAGACTTCTTCCAGGAATCTGCTCCAGTTCCCCCTCGTTGTAGGCCTTGATAAATTGCTGTATTTTTTCCGTTGCCTTGTCAAGCTGTTCCCTGATCTGGAGGGATGCCTCCTCAGGTATGTCCTCATCATCTATGCCGGTGGTAAATCCTATGATCATTATGGCGGCCACACTGAGCTTGGTGACTCTGTCGATGAATTCCCTCGCGGCATCGTTGCCAAACTTGCGCGCAATGTATTCCAGTATTTCCCCCTTGAACGAACCGATGCTTTTCTCGTCAATGGCACCGGTGATGAGCTTCCCATTCTTTATTATGACATACGCATCGTATGGGCATTTTTCCTTCAGACACTTCTCACATCCTATGCATGCCTTTGCCGTATACTCAAGATTGAGTTCAGGAGGAAGAACCCTGCTGAATATCTCCTTTCCTTTCATGCTGCCCTTCACCGCTCCCTTATATCCAGCCGCCGAGAGAATGTAGATTGCCTCGTCACGTGAAAATTCCCTGTTTTTGTAGGTGAGCAAAAAGCAGCCAGAAATGTGGTCATGGATGGCACCTATGATTGCCCCGCCGAACCGGGGACTCAGAATATGCTCCTGCACCTTCATCAGTATTTCCGCCTCCGCCCGCGCCTCCTCTGTCTGCAGCACGTGCATGTTCATTTCATCGCCGTCAAAATCGGCGTTGTACGGGGGGCACACTGCAAGGTTGAGGCGGAACGTTCTGTACGGAAGCACCCTCACCTTGTGGGCCATCATCGACATGCGGTGAAGTGAAGGCTGCCGGTTGAAGAGCACGATATCTCCGTTCTGCAGCTGCCGCTCGATGATGGAGCCAACCTCCAGGCGCTCGGCAACAGTCTCCGCATTTTCATCAGTCACCTTTATCCTCCGGTCATCGGGGCGGATGATGTAGTTAACGCCGGGTATATAGGTGACACCAATGGGTGGTTTCGGGTTGGTTCCTCTCTTCACAAGTTCCCTCATTTCCTCAATGTTGAGGGGGGTGACCCTCACCGGTACCGTGAGTTCCCGTGCTATTTTTATGGGGACACCAACCTCGTTTATGCTGATGTTGGGGTCCGGAGAGATGACGGTTCTCGCGGAAAAATTGACCCTTTTCCCGGACAGGTTGCTTCTGAATCTCCCCTCCTTTCCCTTCAACCGCTGGGCCAGCGTCTTCAGCGCCCTGCCGCTACGGTGGCGGGCGGGAGGAATGCCCGATGTCTGATTATCAAAATAGGTGGTCACATGATACTGCAAGAGCTCCCACAGGTCCTCCACTATGAGCTGGGGCGCTCCTGCATCCCTGTTCTCCTGCAACCGCTGGTTTATCCGTATGATGTCCACCAGTTTGTGGGTGAGGTCATCCTCACTCCTCTCGCCCGTCTCCAGCGTGATGGAGGGGCGGGTGGTGACAGGGGGCACAGGGAGCACCGTGAGAACCATCCACTCCGGCCGTGCCACCTTGGGATTTATGTCAAGTAATCTGAGATTATCGCCAAGTGCCTCGCTCACCTTCTCGAGCCATTCCCTCACCTCTGCGGGGGTCATCTTGTGCCCGCCTTCCCTGAAGGTTGTGGGCTTGTCAAACTCCACCTTCAATTTGTCTCTCCCGCAATGGGGGCACGCCGACACCTTGCCGGTGCGTTTCACCACCTCTTTAATGAGGTATGAGGTGTTCTCCCCCCGCTCGACGATCTTTTCGTGCAACCCCTTCAGCCTCTTTATCTCCTTTTCATCCAGCAGAAGGTGGCCGCATCCCCGGCATGTGGACTTGAGTATGGCGTATATCATCTTGGCAAATCCCACGTGGATGACCGGCATGGCCAGTTCAATATGGCCAAAATGCCCGGGGCAATCCTTCACCCGCTGACCGCATGTCTTGCACCTCAGTCCGGGTTCTATGATGCCAAGGCGGGTGTCCATCAGCCCCATTTCAATGGGGAACCCATCCTCGTCGTAGGTGTCCGGGGTGATGATTCGGGTGGCTGACATTTTTCTGATTTTCTCCGGGGAAAGCACACTGAAAACAATCTTATCTATCTCCTTCTTTGAAGGTGTTATCATTTATATCAGCCTCCGCAGCATTAACTTCGGTCCTATGGTGAGCGACTGCAGTTCCTCAATGAGGAGTTTGAATGCATAGCTCATTTCCACAGGGGATATTTTTGCATCATCCCCGCATATCAGACATTTCAGAAAGCCTCTCCTTGTTTTGAAGGCGATGTGCCCGCAATTTTCGCACACGTACTGTACCGTCAGATCGGATTCCTCCAGCAGTCTCTCCTTTATGGTCATGGATGCGCCATGCCCTATCAGGCAGTCCCGCTCCATTTCTCCGAATCGCAGGCCGCCCTCCCTCGCACGCCCCTCTGTGGGCTGGCGGGTGAGGATCTGCACGGGTCCCCTGCTGCGGGCATGCATTTTGCCGGCCACCATGTGGTGGAGCTTCTGGTAGTAGATGACACCTACAAAGATGTCAGCGACATACATTCGTCCCGTCTCCCCGTCGTAGAGAACCTCTCTCCCGTTGTGTTTGTAGCCATTTTTCACCAGTGCCTCTCTCAGTACCTTTTCCGGTTCTCCAGAGAAGGGTGTACCGTCCACGAACCTACCCTCAAAGGATCCCACCTTGCCTCCTATCATTTCCAGCACGTGACCCACGGTCATTCTGCTGGGAATGGCGTGAGGATTGATTATCAGGTCGGGAATGATGCCGTCTTCGGTGAATGGCATGTCCTCCGGGTTTACAATTAATCCGAGCACACCCTTCTGCCCGTGCTTTGACGCAAATTTGTCACCGAGTTCAGGGATTCTCTCATCCCGTGCCTTTATCTTGACCATCCGCGCTCCATTGAGCGTTTCCGAAAGGACGACGGTATCCACGAATCCTCGTTCACCGTGCCGCACGGTGATGGATGTCTCTCTTCTTTTCTGGGGGGCAAGCACGTCTGTGGGCTCTTCAAGGAAACGGGGCGGCGATGTTTTGCCTACCAGCACATCTCCACCCACCACCTTGCATTCAGGGGTGATGATGCCGTCTTCGGCAAGATGGTTGTAGGCCTCCTCGCTCCGTACGCCCCTGCATTCCGGGTCAGGTATCTCAAAATGGTCCTCCTGCCCTCCCGGATAACGCTGTTCTTCTGCCGAGTATGTTCTGAAAAAGGTGCTTCTCCCCAGCCCCCTGTCTATGGAGGCGCGGTTCATTATCAGAGAATCCTCCATGTTGTAGCCATGGAAGCTGATGACTGCCACCACGAAATTCTGTCCGGCTGCACGCCGTGGAAAGTTAATGTATTCGGTTGAATGTGTTTTCACAATGGGAACCTGTGGATAGTGCATAAGATGGCCTCTGGTGTCCGGCCTCTTCCGGTAATTGGCAGCGGCAAAGCCGAGAGACTGCTTCCCCATCCCTGCACCCATGGTAATACGGGGAGAGGCATTGTGCTCTGCGTAGGGAACAAGGCTTGCCCCTATGCCGAGAATGCAGAGAGGATCAAGTTCCTTGTGCGTGTGCTCCGGCGTTATGTCCTCTTCATTCAGTGCCACATAAGCATTTTCTTCCTCTTCAGTATCGATATATTCAATGATTCCCATATTGATGAGGTCGCTCCATGAGAGTTCATGTTTCTTTACTTTCTCGCTCAGTTCCTTTGTATAGAGCAACTTTCCGTTTTTGACAATGAAAAGAGGTCTGCGCACCCTTCCGGGATCACAGTTCACCACCACATCATTGCTGTCCTCGTAATAACATACATTGATTTCCTTGTCAATTTCGCCCTTTCTTCTCTTCTCCCGTATCTCCTCGGCAAGTTTCTTCCCATCAGGATGTATTCCTATCAAATCACCGTTGAGATACACCCGGGCGCCCTTCAGACCCTTCCTCACTTCCATGACACCGAGCTTTTTCAGTCCTCGCTCCACCTTCTCCTCGGGATATCCCTCTGAAATTTCAACAGCAAGTGCAAGATTCTTCACCAGCCCACAGTTCGGACCTTCCGGTGTCTCATTGGGACAGAGGCGCCCCCAGTGGGTGGAATGCAGGTCTCTCGCCTCGAAATGGGGCTGTGAACGCGTGAGGGGCGAGGTGATTCTTCTCAGATGGCTTATGGTGGAGAGATTGGATGTCCTGTCAAGAAGCTGGCTTACGCCCGTCCGGCCACCCACCCAGTTGCCGGTGGCCATGGCGTGATGAATGCGCTGGTTGAATACGTCCTGTCGCACGTAGGGTTTGATTTTCAGTTCCTCCAGGTCCTTTCCGCGCGCATACAGGCGCTCGAGCTGATATTTCAAATCCTTGCACAGCGCCACAAAGGCAACCCTGAACAGGTCCTCCATCAGATCGCCGGCAAGCTTGAGGCGTTTGTTGGCATAGTGGTCCTTGTCATCCTCACTCCGGTATCCGAGAGCGAGTTCCAGTACCGCCTCGCCCATTCTGGCAAGGAATATTCCTTTCCTTATTCTGTCTCCGGTCTCGTTTCCCAGGTGGGGAAGTATCGTTCTGTCGAGGAGTTCCTTGACCCGCTCCCTTCGATACTCCTTTGCCTGTCCTCCCGCTATCTTTTTCCCGATGAAATCTATTGCTTCCTCCTCATTGGTGACGCCATGCTCCTCCTCGCATGCCTCGAGATTGGCGAGTACGAACACCTCTGTCTCCGGGTAGGATGCCATGTTGTCGAATATGGTGGGGTTGTCCAGGCCGAGAGCCTTCAGCAGTATGATGAGTGAGACCTGCCCCGCCACATTTGGGAGGGTGGTCATTAAAATGCCGTCCTTCTTCTTCTCCACCACAATGAGGCTTCTGAATCCCTCCTTCTGAGAAAATACCTGGGCAGTTTCAACCTCATAACCGTATCTGTTTGCCCTTTCCACCAGCACCCGGTTGGATGCCAGGTCTTCCAGGGTTATGAGCACTCTTTCTGTCCCGTTTATGATGAAATAGCCACCGGGATCCAGCGGGTCCTCCTGCAGTTCTATGAGCTTTCGTTCATACTCATCATCGTTTAATTTCCTTCCCGCTTCCTCCTCGAGAATTTCTCTGGAGATGTTGCATTTACTCGAACGGATCATGATGGGAAGATTGCCGATTTTTGCCTCTTCCGCAAGTTCATCCCTCACCTTGCCGTCAATGACCGGGACGAATTCCAGGAACACTGGGGATTCATACGTCAGATCGCGCAGCCGTGCTTCCATCGGGGTGATATAGTGCTCCTCACCGGTTGCTTCCTTCACCATCGGTCTTCCCACCCTCACTTTTCGGAGTTTGACCTTGTATCCCTCTATCTCCGGGTGTATATATCCTCTTTCAAGAGATTCCCCTTCCCCAATTCTCGTGGAGTTCACAATTTCGTGAAGTCGTCTGTTCAGAAAATCGTTCATTGAAGCTAGCTGATGATTGACTATACTCCTTTCCCTATAAAATGCATCTATTGCCTCTTTCATAATACCGCCTTACTCACCACCCTATACGAAACGCTTATGCCAGCAGTGGGGCTTTTTCTGATTATTTTGAGAACATCGCCTTCCTTTGCCCCTATGGCAACCACCACCGGGTCGTCAATAAGGATGCGAGGCAGCTGGGCCTTCGTTATGTGATATGTTTTGAGGAGTTTTTCCACTTCTTCCTTCTTCAGAATAATATGAGATGGCACAAGCTCATGCTTCTGTATGTCTTCCTTCTTCATCTTATACCCCACAGTATGCCGTGGCATATTTTAACTTTTGGGTCAATGCGGGCCTGAGGGGATTTTCGTGTCGCTGCATTTCGAACCCCTGGCCACCTGGTTAAAAGCCAGATGCTCTACCTAGCTGAGCTACAGGCCCTGCCCCAGTGTTGCAAATAAGCACCCCCATATAAAATTTTTTCTATAATAAGAACAAGGATGTCAAGCTATCGCTACCCTCTACTCTATGTACTCGCATGTTCTTATGAAGGGTGGCAGGGAAGGTAGCTCCCGCCATGGTTTTGCAACCATTGTTCTCTTTTATCCATATCAGAGTGTTACCTACTTCACCAGATGAGTATGGTATTTCACCGTTTTACTCAGATGAAAATGTGCATCTTCTTTGCTTCTCTTATCTTACCAGTGCCATCAGAACAAAGGAACAGGCAACTGCGAATCTCTGAAAAAACGGAGCGAAATGCGGCAGATTCCACAGATGCTATTCTGTGAGGGTGAGTATTTCGCACCCATCATCGGTGACATATACGGTATGTTCTGCCTGCGCCACCATGCCACCCTTCACCTCCACGAGTTTGAAATAGGGTGTGATCATTCTCCGCTTCATCAAAAAGGAGAGCTTTCTGTAGGTCTCCTCTCCATATAACCGGTACATCCAGCTTTCGGCAAAGGGGAGATTGCGGAAGGCGTTGTAGAGCTGGCGGGTCATGACAGATTTTTTTGCCACCCGGTAAATGTTGCTCAGGCCCGCATCAGTGACATACCCCTCACCGTCGGTTACAAAGGGCTCGATGGCAATCACCTGCCCCGATTTCAATTTGGTATTGTTTTTCGTGTGGAAGTTCGGAATGGAAAGTCCCGCATGAAGCCGGTACTGCTCCAGCGAGTGCCCCTGGAGATTCCGTATGGGCTCAAACCCATATTTCCGTATCTGATCCTCAATGACCCTGCCAATCTCTCCCACGGTAACTCCCGCACGCACAGTGCGAATTGCCGCTCCGAGGGCCTGTTCCGCTGCCTCCATCAGCTTCGCATGCCGGGTGGTTCCCACCTCAACCGTTTTTGCATTGTCACCGATGTATCCGTCAACATGGGCACCCACATCGAGCTTCACCACATCCCCTCGCTTAAATGCCAGATCGTCGTGCACGGAGGGCGTGAAATGGGCGGCCACGTTGTTGACCGCAATGTTGACCGGGAAGGCGAGCGATGCGCCGCTCTCATGTATGTGGTGCTCCACCCTTTCCACGATTTCCCGGTAGCGCACTCCTTCTTTTATTGCGTCTGCACCGATTTCAAGGGCTTCACGAGAAATCCTGCCCGCTGCCCTATAGTTCTCGTACACATCGGTAGATGTCATCCTCCTTCACCATTCCCTTCCGCAATATTTTCACCCTGCCCTCTGACACATCGATCACCGTTGATGGCACACCGTGTAATGTTCCTCCCTCTATATAAAGTGCCACCTTGTTTCCCAGCTGCCTCCGTGCCATTTCAATACTCCGTGGCTCCTCACCGCCGTGCAGGTTTGCGCTGGTGGCGGTGATGGGGAATTCCTGTGCCAGCTGAAGGGCAACTGGATTATCCGGTATTCGGATGGCCACGGTTTCCCGTGTCACCGCATCCGGAATTGAGGGTTTTTTCTTCAGTACCAGGGTTACGGCACCGGGGAGAAAATGATGCGCAATGATGCGGGCAGGTTCATTCATATGGGCATATGAGTCCATGACATCGATTCCTGAAACAGCAATGGGAAGGGGAAGCGAATGCGGGCGCTTTTTTATCTCATACACATGCCTGACCGCCTCTTCATCGAGCGCATTGACGCCGAGGCCATAGAGTGTGTCGGTGGGATACACCACCGCCTTTCCCTCCCTCAGCAGCCGTTTCGCCTGTTCCACTTCACTTTGCATTTTTGAGTAAATCACCAATGGTGAGCGATTTGGGTTCTCCCGCCCGTCTGACGACAGTTCCCTCCACCTTCTGGAAAAGCGAAATCCCCAGCTCCTTCTCTATTTTTTTCACCGTTTCATCCGGGGGACGGAGCTCCTCATTTTCTATTTTTGCAATGGTCACTGTTTTTTCACCCACCTTTGCACCAAGTTCTTCTCTGGTCATTCCCTTCTGCTCCCGTGCCCGCGCAATTTTTTTGCCCCAGTCAGACACGAGCACCTGATCCATGTTCTTGAATACGTCCCTGGAATAAGGGATCACCTTCTTTTTCGGTTTCATCTCCTTTCTTTTTTTCTCCTCGATGGGGGTGCCGTATCTGCTGCATTCCTGGCACACCATCATTTCCACACCCTCTACAAGGGCCCTGTGAAGATGTGCTTCCCTGCCGCAAATTTCGCATTTCATTAATAGTGCATTACCATCCCCCATATGAATTTTTGCAAATGTT
>QMSU01000298.1 GCA_003650975.1 Thermoplasmata archaeon | reverse complement strand
AGCTAAAGCTGGCTGTCCACCTGCGTGGACAGGCGCGCCCACGCAGGTGGACGCTCGGCTGCAAGCCCTCTAGAGGCGATTTCAATCGCTAACAGAAGTAGCCTGAGCAGTTACGATTTGGTCTAGGTAGATTTGGTCGTTGAACCCTGTGGCTGAGATAACCTGGCTCGACCCGCAACCAACCCCTGTCCCGGAAGCGCTGCGCGAGGCCGTGGGAGGGCATCCGCTGGTAGCGAGGACACTGGCCCGGCGAGGCATCCTCACGGCGGCGCAGGCGCGCGCTTTCCTCGACCCCAATGCCTACGTGCCTGCTCCTCCCGATGATCTGCCCGACCTCTCCCGCGCCGTGGAACGTATCGAGACGGCCATCACCCGTGGGGAGCGGGTGTGCGTGTGGGGTGATTTCGACGTGGACGGCGAGACGGCGACCACGGTGCTCGTCGAGGCTCTGCGCGCGCGGGGCGCGGACGTCGTCTACCACATCCCCGGTCGCCGCGACTCACACGGCGTCCACCGCCCGGCTCTGGAGCGGATCATCGCCGACGGAACGCAGCTGGTCATCACCTGTGACACCGGCAGCACCGCTCACCAAGCCATCGCCTACGCGCGGACACAGGGCGTGGACGTGATCGTCACCGACCACCATGACCTGCCATCCACGCTGCCCCCCGCCTACGCCCTGATCAACCCCAAGCGCCTACCCGCTGACCATCCTCTGCGCGAGCTACCCGGCGTGGGCACCGCCTACAAGCTGGCCGAGGCGTTGTACGAGAGCGGCGGTCTGGCAGCACAGGCCGACCGCGCACTGGACCTGGTGGCCCTGGGTGTGGTCGCAGACGTAGCCACGCTGACCGGCGATGTGCGCTATTTGCTGCAAAAGGGGCTACGGGTGCTGCGCTGCACCGCACGCCTGGGCCTGCAAACCCTGTTCCAGAGCGCCGAGCTGAACCCGGCTGGCCTGACGGAGGATCACATCGCCTTCGTCCTGGCCCCCCGGCTCAACTCCCTGGGCCGTCTGGCGGAGGCCGTGCTCGCCGTCGAGCTTTTCACCACGAATGACCTGACCCGCGCGCGGACTATCGCCAGCGAGGTGGAGGGTCTGAACAGCCGGCGACAGTTGCTCACCAAGCAAGTGCTCGACGCAGCCCTGGCCCAGATCGCACACGATCCCACTTTGCGGGAGGCCAGCGTCCTGGTGCTGGCCCATCCGACGTGGCCGGCGGGCGTCGTGGGCATTGTCGCCGGCCGGCTGGCGGAACGCTTCGGCAAGCCAGCCGTGCTGATCAGCGCACCGCCGGGGGAACTGGCCCGCGGCTCGGCCCGCTCCGTCCCCGGATGCGACATCCACGCGGCCATCGCTGCCCAGGCGAGAATGCTCCATCGTTTTGGTGGGCATCCAATGGCCGCCGGGTTCTCCATCGAACCGGAGCGCATCCCCGAGTTCCGCGCTGCTCTGGCGCGCACCGTGGAGGCGATGACCAGCGGAGTGCCGGCCCGCCCGCCGCTCCAGGTGGACGCCTATCTATCGCTGGCCGATCTTTCCCTCGACTTGGTGGCCCAGCTTGACCGTCTGGCCCCTTTCGGGCCGGGCAATCCGCCGGTGTGCCTGGTCAGCCGTAACCTGCGCATAGCTAGCGTGGCAACTATTGGGCGTACCGGTGAACACCGCAAGCTCGTGATTGAGGACGAAGCGGGCATCACCCAGGTCGTTCTTTGGTGGCAGGGAGCAAACTGGCCATTGCCGGAGGGCTCTTTCGACCTGGCCTACATCGCGCGGGCCAGCGACTACCGGGGGCAACCGGAAGTCCAGCTTGAGTGGCTGGACGCGCGGGAGGTGGAACAGCCGTCCGTCGTCGTGCGGGAGCCGGCCCCCGCCGTCGAGGTCGTAGACTACCGGCGAGTCCCAAACCCGGAGGAGCAGCTTGGCCGGTTGCTGGCCGCTGACAACGTCCAGGTGTGGGCCGAGGGGGAGGTTCCCCGTGGCGTGCCGGCCCTGGGCCGCGATGCACTGTCGGCAGGGGACGTGCTGGTCATCTGGAGCACACCGCCCGGCGCGGACGAGATGCGAGCTGCGATGGAGCGGGTTTCACCACGGAAAGTAATTCTGTTCGCCGTGGACCCTGGGTTGGACGAACCGGCGGCGTTTCTGCGGCGGCTGGCCGGATTGGTACGGCACTGCTTACGAGCTCACGAGGGACGGGCGAGTTTGTCCGCGTTGGCCATTGCCACTGCCCAGCGCCAGGGGACGGTGCAGGCAGGTCTGCACTGGCTGGCGACGCGGGGACAGGTGCGGATCGTCGAGGACGAGGGTGGGCAGGTGATCTTGGCCCCCGGTGACGGGCAGGTCTCGGCAGCAGCGGACCATTGGCAGCGCCGCGTCGTTGCCCTGCTGGAGGAGACGGCGGCCTACCGTGCCTACTTCGCCCGCGCGGACGCGACAACCTTGATCCCCGCCCAGGCGGATCCGGCCCGCTCGTGAAGGTACAACCACCAAGACACAAAGGCACGAAGTGGTGAAAGAGCAAGCGGCTTTCATGATTCTTGGTGTCTTGGTGCCTTCGTGGTGGATTTTCGAGCACCCGATCATGAAAAATGAGGT
>QMSU01000297.1 GCA_003650975.1 Thermoplasmata archaeon | reverse complement strand
CTTGGTTGCGTCCTCCGATTTGAAGCCGGGGAAGACATCCTTTGCGCGCTCCTTCGCTTCCTCCGTGGTCTGGAGGTACATCCTGTCGTAAATCATTACACCGCCGACAATCGCAGCCACGATGAGCAACACGAGTGTCGTCTTCCAGCTCATCTCCTCTCGCCTCCTTGCAAAGTTACGCCATTACCTGCTCCGTCGCAGCAGCGGAATCAATGTCTGCGGATTACCCAGATTCCCACGCCGAGCAATACGCCAAGGAGCGGCAGCGCGATAATCGAAATCACGAAGATTGCCTTGCTCGCCGTCGGTGTGAGCGTGACCCGACGAATATCCAACTCCTTCGCGCGGATGCCCAACTTCGTCTCCTTCGCCGCCAGCCAGCCGATGCAGTTCATGAAGAAGTCCTGATTCCCGGGCCAGCCGGAGTAGGAGTTCGACGCGAATTCCACACAGCCCACCACGACCAATCTCGGTCCCTTCGGCTTTTCGGCGTCGGGAGCGGGCATAGGCGGTCCGCCGTAGGGGCTGGGCTGCTCCGGCGCCTTCGGCTCCACAGCCACGGCGATGGAGAGCGGTCCCGCCTTGTCCGTGCCGCTGTCGTAGCGCGGGTTCTTCATGTTGCTGAAATCGGTCTCGCCCCAGCTCGCATCGCTCGTCTTGATGATGGTCTTAGAAGTCAATCCGAGCGTCTCGTCCGGTTCCTTCGCCTCCACCGGGCACGCGCCCAGAAAGACCGTACGCTCGTTGCGCATCTTTTCGGTTATCTTGTGGTAGGGATACTCGTCCCCGCCCGATAGATAAATCTCGGGCGTGACGCGCACGCCCAGCGGGAGAATGAAGACCTTGTTCATGACAAGCACGCTCGGGTCAACATCGGCTCCGTACTCGCGGAGGAAATCCTCCAATCCCGAAGAGCGCTTCGCGATGTAAAGCGGCTCGAGCAACACCATCAAGCGCCCCTCATCGGCGAGGTAGTCCCTCAAGGCGTCAATCTCGTCCTCCGTGAAGGGCGACCGCGGTCCCGCTATCACCAGAACCCCGCAATCCTCCGGAATCTCCTGCTTCTTCAAATCAATCTTCTCGATTTCGTAGTTCTCGCGCTTCAGGAGCGTGCGCACCTCGGAGTAGCCCCTGTTCTGGTCGTAATCCTCGGGGTCTCTCTCCTTGTGACCGGTGGTGAAGTAAATCTTGGTCGGCTTCTCCTCGGTAACGCTGATTATCGCAGCGGTTATCTCCTCCTCGCCGCGGAACTTGGGCGGCTCCTCGGAATACGGGTTGTACGGCGTGCGGAAACTCTCCTCTATCATGTCGGCGTTCTTGATGACCTTGCTCCTGTCGCCGTACGCCACCACCACCGAGTTCACCTCGATGGAGTCCAACTTCAACTCCTTCAGCAGTTGCTGCGTGCGAGCCTTCTCGAGAAACGGATTGATGTGCTCGATCTTGACCTTGTCGGAGTTGTAATCATACTCTTCGAGCAAATCCTTCACCTCGTAGAGCCAGCCGTTCTTCGGGTCGTAGAGGGTGATTATCCTCACCGGCTCCTTCAGCCCCTTTAACACGCTCAGGGTCTGGCTGCTCAAGCCGAAGCGCTTCTTCTTCGTCATATCGATGCGGCGGTAATGGCGAACATTTATCATGCTCACGGCGACCAGAACGAAGAGGGCGAGGGCAATCATGATCATGACATTGATGCCGATGAGGGTGCGCCGCTTGGAAATCTCGCTCATTATCCAGTTGAAGTTGATGGCGATACACGCGACCATCACCACCAGCCCGCCGATTATCAACCCCTTCGGCAGCAAGCCCCACTCGTCCATTACCGTCCCGACGATGAAGCCCGACCCCGCGATGAGCAGCCCGACGGGGATGAGCACGCGCGTTATAATCTGCCAGAGACCTTCCCTCTCCTCAGCCACGGCAATCACCTCCACTTTCTCGACTCAACACTGCGCACCGTCAGAAACAGGAAGAAGGCGCTCATGCTGAGGTAGTAAACCACATCCCGCGAGTCAATCAGACCCTTGACGAAGGTGTCGAGGTGATAAAACAGCGTCACATACTGCAACACCTCGTGCACCGCGCCCGAGCCACGCGCGGAGATGATGTCTATCAGCCAGAAGACAAGCAAAATCACGAATCCGACGATGGCGGCGACTATCTGATTCTTCGTCAACGACGACGCCAGTATCCCCACCGCCATGTAGAAACAACCCACAAGGATAAGCCCGATGTAGCCGGAGATTACCGGTCCCCAATCCGGATTGCCCACGAAGGAAAGCATTATCGGATAGGCGATGGTGGGGATGAGCAGGAAGATGTAGAATCCGAGCGAGGCGAGATACTTGCCGAAGACCGCTTGAAAATCCGTCACCGGCGCCGTCATCAGCGTTTCTATCGTTCCCGACCTCGCTTCCTCGGCTAACAACCTCATGCTTATCGCCGGCGAGATGAAGAGCAGGATGATTCCCATGTTGAGAAAGACGCCCCGCATGTAGGCTTCCTGCGTCCTCACCAATCCGGCGAAGAAAAATATCCCCGACAGAAACAGAAAGACCGTCATTACGATGTAAGCGATGGGCGAAAGGAAGTAGGCGTTGAGCT
>QMSU01000028.1 GCA_003650975.1 Thermoplasmata archaeon | reverse complement strand
TGAAATATGGAGATATGAAATGCCAGGAAGCGGAGTTTCATCTCCCACTATAGGTGAAAATGGAACAATATATGTTGGAGTAGAAACGGGATTAACATATAATTTATATGCAGTAAATCCGGATGGCACGTTGAAATGGAAATTTGAAACAGGTAATTGGATTAGTTCTTCTCCGGCAATTGGGAAAGATGGAACAATATATGTTGGATCCTGGAACATGCATTTATATGCAATTAATTCAGATGGTAACTTAAAATGGGGGTTTAACTGCCATAGTCCGTTGGAATCTTCTCCTGCCGTGGCTAAGGATGGAACAATATATGTTGGAGTGGTAGGGCCTGGGCAGGATAAAGGGAGACTTTATGCTCTAAACCCAGATGGAACAGAAAAATGGCATTTCGATACCGATTGGTGGATTTATTCATCTCCAGCTATTGGTGATGATGGAACAATCTACATTGGCTCAAATGATTGTTATCTATATGCAATAAATCCTGATGGTACTCTGAAATGGAAATTTAAAACAGGTGACTGTGTGCAGTCATCCCCAACCATAGATAAAAATGGAACAATTTATGTTGGTTCATGGGATGACTATCTTTATGCAATTAATCCTGATGGTACGCTCAAATGGAAATTTAAAACAGGGGCTGCAATAGATGATTCTTCACCAGCCATGGGTGAAGACGGAACAATATACGTTGGCTCATTTGACAGCCATCTATATGCAATAAATCCTGATGGAACATTGAAGTGGAAATATGAAACAGGAAATGCAATAATTTCTTCTCCTGCTGTAGATAAAAATGGAATAGTGTATGTTGCTTCAATGGATGGAAAACTTTATGCTGTAAATGCAGATGGCTCAGAAAGATGGAGCTGGAAAGCATTAAGTGAGCAAGAATATCATTATTGCTATATTGAATCCTCTCCTGCCATCGGTGAAGATGGCACTATCTACATCGGTTCGTGGTTTGGAAGTGAAAAACCTTCATGGGGATATTTACATGCGATTAGAGACGGAATGGCCAAGGGAATAGAAATTGCAAGGCCGAAACAAAGCTATTTATACATTTTTAATAGGGAAATAATGAAATTGAATGGACCGACCAAAATAATCGGAGGGATTACCATAGAGCCGGACATTATATCGGAAGAAAATGTGGAAAAAGTGGAATTTTATGTTGATTACGAATATAAGTATATAGACAGCTCTCCTCCATTTGAATGGAAATGGAATGAAAGAATAGTCGGAAGAAATATGAGGCATCTTTTTGAAACGCATGAAATAAGTGCAAAGGCATATTATAATGATGGAGATGTTGTGGCAAGCCATATGAAAACAGTATACATTTTCAATCCATTTGGAAGTAGCTAGATGGCGAACCAATAGATGTGGATAACCAGTGTATTGGTAAGAAATGCACAATTATTCACATATCAACTGCTTTCAATTCACAATTGAGAAGAAAATCTTTTATATTGCCACCACTTTCTGATTCATGTATAAAAAAGTGAGCATTCTTGTGGTACTTATTCTGTTTCTACCAGTTGCGAATAACCTTTCCTTTGAGAAAGAACAGCATGAAGCACCGCTGTATGAAGCGGAGATGCAGGAATCTCCTGCTGTGGCAGCAGCATCTGCGAGCACCTCCCAGCGGCATGTACTTGCCGAACTCGGCTCCACCTCATGGTGTCCAAGCTGCCCCAGGGCCACAGAAACCATAAAGAAGGTGTACGAATCGGGGGATCTCCCCTTCTATTACATGACACTTGTATATGATTTGAATGACGTTGCCCAGTGGAGGGGAAGGCAGTTCTCCGATGCCTATATACCGATGCTTTACATCGACGGAGGATACCTGGTGGTTGATTCCGTCACGGAATTCAGTTACACCAAGGCCATTGAGGATGCGCTGGAGAGGGATGTCCATGATGTGGCACTTGCGATGCAGGCTGAATGGAGCGGCAACGACATAGCGATCACGCTCGATGTGACAAACGGGGGAAATTCGCCATATTTCGGGAACGTGAGGGTCTGTGTGATGGAGGTAAATTCACGATGGCAGAATCAGGCAGGTGACAACTACAGCTATGCATTTATGGATTATGCACTCAACACCTATGCATTCATAGGGGGAGGAGACACCAAATCATATACGATAACCTGGGACAATACCCAGCAGATGGAACAGGGTAATACCATGATACTCGCATATGCTGCCAACTGGCTCCCTCATCTCCAGAAAAACCCGTGGGAACAGCCAAAACCGGTACGGTTCCTGGCCCAGTTTGTGGATAATGCATGTGCAGTTGAGATATAATTATATCTCCGCATGCTGGGTTATAACCCCATTATCATTTGGGATTTTACATGTGAAATCGCAGAAGGTCAGCGGGCATTGATACCATGCCCAATCGAATGAAAAAACCCGTTTCATTTTAACCCTTTCATTCTCACAACACGTAACATATTATGAAGATATGATATCTCCATTCATCCCTGTGATTCTCTGAATATGAGGGTTCCTCATAAGGGGAGATACTCATCGTAACGTCATCCTCTTTTTCCTGCCATGCCGATTTTCATTTGCAAAAAGGTTATATTGATTTTCCCATTTCCCTTGCATGGAGATAAGGGATAATGTACTGTATACTGAGACGCATGAATGGGTTTTGAAGAAAGACGGCACGGCAAGAATCGGCGTCACCGACCATGCCCAGGAAACACTCACCGATGTGGTGTTTGTCGAGCTTCCGGATGTGGGAAAGGAATTCAAAAAAGGAGACGTGCTCGCAACCCTTGAATCGGTGAAGTCGGTTGCGGAGGTGTATTCCCCGCTCAGCGGCACCATCCAGTCGGTGAATGAACGGTTGCACAATGAACCGGGACTAATCAACTCCTCACCATATGACGAGGGATGGCTTGTGGAAATGCGCATACAGGACGAGGGGGAACTCAAGGAACTGCTATCTCCCGAGGCATATGCCGAAAAGATTGAGTAAAGGTTTATAAAAAGAAAAGTGATTAGGAGAGGGAAAAATGAGCAGAGAAGATTTCCAGCCTTTGATTCCGCCTGAAAAGAGCGTTGCTGAATTAACCCTGAAAGCAGTTTTGGTGGGCGTGGTTCTTGCAATACTCATGGGATCCGCAAATGCATATCTCGGTCTCTATGCCGGGATGACGGTTTCTGCGGCCATACCCGGTGCCATAATGGCGCTGGCCATTCTCAAACCACTGAAGCCAACTGTTCTTGAAGTCACCCTTGGCATGATGGGTGCTGCGGCCGGCGAGGCGCTGGCGGCAGGTGTCATATTCACCATCCCTGCGCTGGTGGTCATTGGTGCATGGGAGAATATCCATTATCTGGAGACCACCATCATTGCCCTCATCGGTGGCATACTGGGCGTGCTGTGGATGGTCATGCTCCGCCGGGCGCTGATCATAAAAACGGATTTACCCTTCCCGGAGGGCATTGCCGTTGCTGCGGTCATCAACACCGCCGTGGGCACCGAAGAAGATGAGGATCAGCAGGGTGGCGGCAGCCTCTGGATGCTCGTGGGTGCAACACTTGCGGGCATCATCAAGTTCTCTCAGGTGTCATTGAACATCTTCAAGGGAAAGGTGGAGACGGTGTGGGCCGCCGGGAAATATGGTGTCCTTGGTAAATCAACCCAGGGCTACTTTTACGGCGGTGCGGCGGCATCTCCCGCCCTGCTCGGTGTTGGTTACATCATCGGCGCGAGAATCGCAGCCTTCGTTTTTGCAGGCGGGCTCATAGGATGGGTCATCATCACACCCCTGCTCATGGTCTCCACGGGAGTTCCTGCAGGCATGACCCCGCTCGAGGGATTCATGACCATCTGGAGTGATTACGTGAGATACCTCGGTGTGGGTGCCATGGTTGTGGGTGGACTGTACACCATATGGAAATTGCGGGAGAATCTCATTCACGGCGTGAAGGAGGCGGTGATAGGCCTTCGCGGCGGCACGGTGGAAACAAAAATACGAACCGAAAGAGACCTGGACATCAAAAAGGTGTTCCTCGCCATCGGGTTCCTGGTGATTCCCATTTTCCTGGTGTACTCATGGCTCAGCCAGATGTATGCGGTGAGTCTGTTCATGGCCATTCTCCTGGTGCTTCTGGCATTCGTCGCATCGGCCATCGCGGGATACATGGCGGGATTGCTCGGTTCATCGAATAATCCCATTTCGGGTGTGACGGTATCCGTTCTTCTCTTCGTGAGTGTCATCATGCTTGCCTTTGGCGTCACCGGCACCAGCGGCATGGTGATAGTGATAGGCATGGCCGCTGTGGTGTGCTGTGCCGCAGCAATTTCAGGAGATGTGCTCCAGTCAATGGCCGCGGGGCAGATGCTCGGGGCAACACCATGGAAGCAGCAGCTTACAGAACTCATTGGTGTTATTGCCGCAGCTCCCATACTGGCCATTGTCATACAGGCACTCGACAAGGCGTATAAAATCGGAAGCCCCGACCTGCCGGCTCCCCAGGCATTTCTGATGGGTGGCATTGTCAAGGGAGTCATAGGCGGGGACATGGTATGGCCCTTTGTCATTGCAGGTGCATTCCTCGCACTGGTACTCATCATAATGGACATTCCCGTACTCCCCGTTGCCATCGGCATTTATCTTCCCTTCACACTCTCCGTTCCAATACTGGTGGGGGGTATCATACGGGCGCTGGTGGACCGGAAACTCAGTGCACTTTCCCCCAATAACGAAGAGGAGGAAATGGCGAGTGACTGGGAAATGGCGATAAAGAAAACCGGGGTAAAACCGAAAGAAAAGGCGCATCGTACAGGACTTTTGTTCTCCGCGGGACTTATTGCGGGAGAGGCGCTGCTCGGCGTGTTCAGCGCCTTTTTGATCATCGGGCACGTTGACCTCGGCATACTCGAAGAAGCCCCGGCATGGCCGGGCATGCTGGTATGGGGATATATCGCCTTCCTGCTCGGCTATATCGTGCTGAGGGAATTCAGAAAAGCGAGTCATGAACATCGATGAGAGCGCCAGGCCAGTACGGGCGGTTGAATGGTATGAAGAAGAGGACGGAAGAATAACGCTCAAGATCCTCAAGTTCAAGAGCAGATTCGGGAAGTGGCTGTGCAGGACGCTGAAGCGCCCGCCCCATTTTTTCCATCCCCTCGATGAAAAGGGCTCATTTATCTGGAAACTGTGTGATGGTACCCATACAGTGGCGTGTATTCTCGAGAAATATGAGAATACCTATGGGGAGGAAACCCTCAAAAAACTTGAGAACACATACGGGAGAGAAAAGATAGAGGAACTCAGGGAAATGCGGGGAGCAGAGGTAATACGGGGGGATGCCATGGTGTTTCTGGAGGTACTCAGAAGGCAGGGATATATTCGACTTGAGTAATTCACAGTTCTATCATTGACTCATATAGTTCTAACATTGATTTAGAAACCTTATATAGTATGGGGGGCATCGTTACATAAGATAAGATGGGACGAGGGTTATCATCCTTCTTTTCATTTGCCTCCTCCTCGTCCCTGCCTCCACTTTATCAATTCTTCTGCGGGAGCGAGCGGGCCCGAGGGGATTTTCGGGCATATGCATGGCCGGTGCCGGCACACACATGCGTTCGAACCCCTGGTCTGCAGCTCCGAAGGCTGCCGCCCTATCCTGGCTAGGCTACGGACCCAGAAGTGTTATTTGTTTTTCAGTATGTCTTCAACCATTTTTCTGAATTCGCTTGGAAGGACGGTTCTCTCGATGACATCCTTTGCGCCCACATCCTTCAATTTCTTTGCCCATGCGGTGGCAAACCATGCGGTGTATCCATAAATTTCAGCATCCGGATCCAGCTCAAGTATTCTCTTTGTTGTCTCCACTCCGTCAATGTCTCCGCTTCCCCACTGGGTGAGATTCAGATCCATGATTACCAGGTCGGGTTTCCTTCCCTTTTCAGTGAGTTCCCTGTATCGCTCCACGCCCTCTTCTCCGGTGAGGGCGCTGTACACCGCTATGGGCATGCTGCATTTGCTGAGATTTCTCCGTATGAGATCCTGCATTGTTTCCTCATCATCCACCACGAGCACCACTTTTTTATCCATCAAGGAGTAAATGCTCCTGACACCTTTAAACCTTTTTATATGCGGTGGTCAGATGAAGGGAAAAAGAAACTTTCCTTTGTTTTTGCCATACAATCCACGGTGAGATATTGAATAAAACTCCAGTACCTCTTTTCATTTTCCTGATGTGCATTGTTTCTGATTGCATACGGTGAAAACCGTTTCTTCACCTCGCACAACCAATGGCATTATAACAGGCACCTCCATTTACTTCTGTGAAGGTGCTGTTCGAGCTTTCCGGGGAACATCCCACGCTTCCTGTATCGGAGATACGGACATGCCTGAGGGCCTGTGAAATGGATGCAGAGGAGCTCTACCATAACGGGATCTTCCTTGCGGAGGTTGCGGGTGAGGCCCACTGGAAAAAAATGGCCCGGCGACTTGCCATGTCCTTCAGCATCAACGAGGTGGTGGGCACCACAGTGGAAGAATTTCTGCAGAACATCGACATTGAGGGAAGTTTCAAGGTTGAGGGGGGAACATCTGAGCTGAGGAGCATACTCGGAGGGAAAATTGCGGGAGAGACGGGCGCCTCTATTGATCTTGAGAAGCCCGACACCATCATCAGAGTATTTTGTGGGGGCACCACCTATTTCTGCAGGGAGCTCGAGAGGATTGATAGGGGCCAGTTCGAAAAAAGGCGTGCCTCTCTCCGGCCATTCAGCGTTCCCACCACCCTTCATCCGCGGATGGCGAGGGTGATGGTGAATCTTTCAGGAGTGAAGGAGGGAGAAACACTTCTCGATCCATTCTGCGGAGCGGGAGGGATACTCATAGAAGGGGGGCTTGTGGGTGCGCGGGTGGCAGGAATCGAGGTGAAAAAGGAACTCATTTCCGGATGCAAAAAAAATCTCGAGCATTTTCACATAAAAAAGTATGCACTTCACCATGGCGACATGCGGCGTGTCCCCTTCCCCGAGGTGGATGCGGTGGCCACTGATTTTCCCTACGGAAGGGCTTCGCACCTCTCCGATGTACGGGAAACGTTGTACGACGAGGCGCTCAAAAAAATAGCGGCGTGCGGCGTCCGGGCGGTGATAGGGCTTCCGTCTCTGGAATTCCGAAAGATTGTGCAGCGGTATTTTGACATAGAGGAGATACACTGCGCACGGGTGCACAGAAGTCTCATGCGGTTCTTTTACGTGCTACGGCCGTGAGACAAACCGATTTCCCCTGATATAAAAACGGAGTGGAACGGGAAGGTCCTCTCTCACCCCTATCCTCCCGCTTCTTGCAATCTCAAAATTTTTCCTGCCTTCCCTGATGTACAGCACCCCCTTTCTATCATATACCTTCATCCCGTTGTGTGAACTGTCGATGCCGAATGCCTTCGTGAATTTTCCAGGACCGGAGGTAAGATTTGAAATCCCGGTGCCCCTCCTCTCCATCATGACATCCCTTCCCTTGAGAGGCTCAACAGCCCGAATGAGCACGCCGGAGGGACTCCCCTTCGGCATGGTGATTATGTTGAAAAGCCAGTGCCCGTGCACCATATAGATGAATGCGGTGCCGGCATCGTTCCACATGGGTGCGGCCATTTTGGCATGCTTTGCTCTCGATGCGGGATCACTCAATCCATAATATGCTTCCGTTTCCACAATCATCCCGGTGAGCGGTGTGGTGTCCCTTTTCACCAGTATGCAGCCCAGAAGTTCCTGTGCCACGGTGGCCGCGTCCCTCCGATAGAATTTTTTAGGAAGTACCATAGCCGCCTATTTTGAGGGATGGGTCGCCGAGCAGCACGAACTCCTCCACCGTTTTTGCATCCAGAAACTCGGTGTAGGGTTTCAGTGTCTGGATATATTTGGTGATGGTGTTTGCATGCACCGCTCCGAGCATGTCAGTGCCGTGCACGCCGTATTCCTCAAAGAAGTGCACATTCATAAATCCCGAGAGATACTGGATGCAGTCGGGTATGCCGTCGCCGTCATCGCCCGCGCCGAACCAGTCTAGGCCCGTATATCCAAGTGTGGCAATGGAACCCCCTCCGCTTTTGCTCGCAAGTCTCCATGCCCAGCACTCATAGGCTGTTTCTCCCCGGTACAGATAATCGTACCAGCGTGAGCCTTCCCATATCTTGAGTAAATTGAGTACGCTCACATTGAACTGGGCATTGTGGCAGCCGCCCACCACGCACACGGGATACATGCCGTCGTTGGAAAGCTGCGACATATCCCTCACGCCCAGGCCGTCTATCCAGGTTCCCTCATCGTGAGGTGGATGCGTTGCCCAGTTCATGGGATTGCCATGCCCGTCAAAGAACAAAAACCCGCATCCCTCATTCACCGCAGCAATGACGTCCTCAGGCCCTGTGAGGGTACCGAGTGATGTCCATATCTTCACCGGTTCAAAGCCCTCCATGTAGCCCAGGGCCGCCTTGTTCTCCTCCTCCCCCTCATAGTAGGGATCATCTTCGTACGGAGCACTGTCGCCGCCCACCACTACCATCCTCTTGAACCAGTCAGCGCCATGGGCGGTGGTCTCATAGGTGATTATTTTGTCCACCATGGTGTTCACCTCCCACTTGTTCCTGCACGCGAGCCTTCCGATGTACACGTCGGGGAATAGGTCAAGCGTATCCCGCTTGAAGCCACTCCACTCGGCAAAGACATCGTTGCCGTTGCTGTCCCAGTCATCAAAGACCGGCTGACCGTCCTCATATTTATATACGTCAGAAAAGTAGAGGTCGCTCAGGAAACTCTTCTCCCAGCCCGAGCGGTCATCCAGATGGGCATACCGCACCGGTACCCACCATTTCTGGTTGAAGAGCCCGCCGTTCCTGCCGCCCACAAGCATCACATAGGTGATACCCCACTGCTCGATGGCATCCTTGATGAAATATTTCACCTTCTCCGCATCGTCCCTTCCCTGCACCGAAAAGTAGGTGCCGCCGTAGATTTCGCTCAGACCCACCACGAGTG
>QMSU01000296.1 GCA_003650975.1 Thermoplasmata archaeon | reverse complement strand
TTCTACAGGACGACATCAACATGCTGACGCGAGATAGTTCCTGCTACGGTACGGAGAGAAACTTCTATGTCAAGACGGATAGCCTCACCCAACAGCCAGGCCTGCTGAAGGCTGCCACCAGCCCCGGAGCCATCGCCGAAAATGTCTACGTGGATGAGAAGGGAAGGATAGACTTCGATAACTTCTCCATCTCCACCAACGGAAGGTGCATCGTCCCACGGCATCTCATCCCCAATGCTGCCGCGAGCATCGACTTCCCCCGCACGGATGTGGTGTTCTTTATCACCAGGCGATACGACCTCCCGCCCGCTGGCAGGTTGATATCGGCGGCGCAGGCGGCAGCTTTCCTCATGCTGGGGGAATCCACCATCACTTCGGCGGACGACCCCAATCGGGTGGGCGAATCGAAGCGGGTGGTGGCCTTCGACCCCTTTATTGTGGACAAGCCGCATAAGAACGGGAACAGGTTCTACGAAATCCTCAAGGCCAATCCTCATATCGAGTGCTATCTCCTTAACACCGGTGAGGTCGGCGGTGTGAAAATCGAGCCTTGGGTGACCCTGAAAATCGCGGAAAAGATACTTAGAGGCCAAGTGCGCTGGGAGTATGACCCCTTGCTTGGCTATGATGTGGCGACAGAGATCAAGGGCATTGACATGGCCCGCTTCGATCCTTACAAACTCTATGGCCGCGCCGAGTTTGAAAGGCGTATGAAGCGGCTAAAGGAGGAGAGGAAGGAATACTTAAAGCAATTTCCGGGGCTATATACCGAGATCATCGCCGCAATCGGTTAACAAAGCGCTGAAGCACAAGGAGCTAGGCATGGATGAGGTCGAATTTTTGATGGAACTCCTCCAAATCTACAGCCCTTCGAGACGCGAGGAGAAGCTGGCTTCCCACCTTGCCACCCGGATGGAAGAGCTCGGCTTCGACGCTCGCGTTGACGAGGTCGGGAACGTAATCGGCGAATTGGGAGGAGCAAATTGCAATTCGCAATTGGTGTTCCTCGGCCACATTGATACTGTGCCGGGATTCATCCCCGTGCGTCTGGACGATGGCAAACTCTATGGGCGAGGGGCGGTAGACGCCAAAGGGCCGCTGGCGGCTTTCATCCTGGCGGCAGCACAGGCGGCTCCTCGCCTGAGGAACGTGAGCATCACTGTCATCGGTGCCGTCTGCGAGGAGGCGGATGGGGAGGGAGCCAGGCATCTCGTGCATCGCTTCCGTCCGGCGATGGCCATCATCGGGGAGCCCAGTGGGTGGGAGGGCATCACCTTGGGCTATAAAGGCCGGCTGGTGGTGCATTACCGCCTCTCCACCCCTGTGACCCACGCCGCCTCGTCGGAGCCCTCGGCGCCGGAGAAGGCACTGGAGCTGTGGTGGCGACTCTCCTCCTATGTCAGCCGCTTCAATCGAAGGAGAGCTCGCCGCTTTGACTGCCTCGATGCTTCCTTGCGCCGCATCAACTCCTCAAGCGACGGATTTTACGACCACCTGGAGATGACCATCGGCATCAGGACGCCGCCGGGAATAGATGTAGCTGCGCTTCAAAAGAAGGTAGCCTCTTGGGTGAACGGGGCCGAGCTAAGCTTCACCGGCGGCGAGCCAGCCTTCGTCGCCGATAAGAACACGCCCTTGGTGCGGGCCTTTCTGAGGGCCATCAGGGCCATGGGCGGCAGGCCGCGCTTCAAGCTCAAGACGGGCACATCCGACATGAACGTGGTGGGGCCAGCCTGGAACTGCCCCATCGTCGCCTACGGCCCTGGCAACTCATCCCTAGACCACACGCCCAACGAACATATCGAGGTCGAGGAATACTTGCGGGCCATTAAGGTGCTGGAGAGAGCGTGCTATGAAGTCGAAAAATGGGCCGACAGCCAATAAAGAAAAAACCCCTGGCACGGCCCTCCTCGCCCTCGAGGGCTGTAGGCATCCCCGCCGAAGCGGTGCCCAAGGTTGGGGAAGGTCGCCCCGATGTGGTTGACCTCATCGCTCAGGGAAAGACGCACCTGGTGGTGAACACTCCCTCGGCAGATCGAGCAGAACGTTTCCTTTACAGCCTCGTTCAGCGCAATTCGCATCTCCTTCGGAGGTAAGCCTATGAACGTGAAGCTGTGGGCTGGGCGCTTTGAACAAGAAACGGCTAAAGAGGCTGAAATCTTCACCGCTTCCATCCCCTTCGACAAGCGCCTCTATCGCGAGGACATCGCCGGCAGCATCGCCCACGCCAAAATGCTGGCCCGGCAGGGCATCATCGCCCAGGAGGAGGCCGAGGCCATCATACGGGAGCTGGAGGCCATCCGCCAGGAGATCGAGCGGGGCGAGTTCGAGTGGAGGCTTGAGCACGAGGACGTGCACATGAACATCGAGGCCGCCCTCATCGAGCGGCTGGGCCAGGTAGGGGCCAAGCTCCACACCGGGCGCAGCCGCAACGACCAGATCGCCCTCGACATGCGCCTCTACGTAAAACGGACTACGGGGGAGGTTGTCTCCGCCATCGTCGAGCTCCAGCGAGCGCTCCTGGCCCTGGCCGAGGCCCATCCTGATGCGGTCATGCCCGGCTATACCCACCTCCAGCGCGCCCAGCCGGTGCTCTTCGCCCATCACATGTTGG
>QMSU01000295.1 GCA_003650975.1 Thermoplasmata archaeon | reverse complement strand
GAAATTATCTCGTCCTGCTAAGGTAAGAGTCGTCGCAGAAGTTCCCGGCTGGTTCAAAATTTTACCGCCTGCGGGAAGCTTCAGTCTGATCTCGAAAAAATACGTCCACGCCCAGGGTAATACCGGTACAGTCACGGGTACGAATGTACTTGTACGGGCAGGTAGCGACCTACCGCTCTATGCCTCGCGTATTGATTGCATTCAGACGAAACTCAATATCGGCGATAAGGTCACCATAATCGGCAGCAGGGGTGATTATTACAAGATTCTCCCACCTGAGGGAGTATATCTGTGGATTTCGTCGCGGTACGTCAGACCCATTAGCCCCACAACTCAGCCAAGCCCTAAAACGACTACCGCACCAGCCACCACGTCCCAGCCAACTACTGCAAAGGCAATAATAATTACAACAACCCAGCCTGAGGCGTTGAAAAAAGCCCTTGCCGATTTTGAGGCTGCTGAAAAGGCATTACAGGCAGAGATGAAAAAACCCCGTGAATCATGGAATCTATCGGCGCTTATAGCAAAGTATCGTGCGATTAGAATCTCTGCCGATAGCCCCCTTGCGCCGTATATCGAAGCGAGGATACGATTTCTGAATGAACAGATGGAGTTGCTGAAGGATTTGCGCGAAGTCAATAGGATAGTTCAGGATGTTGACCTAAAACAGGCTGAACTTGATGCCATGCGTGAACGGCTGAAATTGGCAATGCCGACAACGCGTCCTGTTCGTACCTATATTGCTGAAGGTATTCTGTTGGCAAGTGAACTATTCCCTGGTGGGACGATCGGTCCGAAGCGATACCTTCTACGAGACCCGCATACGCATTTAATCGTCTCTTATGTTCAATGCACTACTGGTGCCGTGGATTTATCCAAATATATCGGTGCGCAGGTGAGAATCATCGGATCATCTCATTATAATGATGCCCTTCGGATGTACATAATCGAGGCAGAGAGGATTGAGGTAATCCATCCTGCCCCCAAGCAAGAACCTGCTCGTAAGGTCGAACCTGCACCAGCACCTACCCGTGAAACAAAGCCCTCTGAGCCCACGCCCAAACCAGCTAAACCGACGCCGACAACGAAACCGACACCCACCCCCACACCTAAGCGTACGCCCACTCCTTCACCATCGCCTGAAACCAAGCCAGCCGCTAAACCCAAACCTGTCCCTCCCCCCGAACCGACATCGCCACCATCCTAGACGACAAAATCTACACCGACGAGCAAGCCGGCCTCTCCGACGAAGCAAGCCCTTACCACCATGCCTGCTGAATCACCCGATAAGGAAAAACCTGTTGAAAAACCAATACCCCCAACCGGCTTACCAGTTGTTGAACCTGCAACCCAGCCTGCCGAGGAGGAAATCAATCCTGAAGAGTACGAATGATTCTTTTATGCGGAAAAAGCAAGCAGATTATTGTGGTGGTTTTATCGGTTCTTGACCAGCAAGATTTGCCTGGAAAGTTCTGGGCGCAGAACGTTGTTTAGATACCGGTAAAAAGCGTTGCCCGGACAGGCAGTTCTTGCCCCAGGTGCGTCGCGATGACCTATTACATTGGAAGGGGGAATGTGATACCGCTGCATTAGAAAAATCAGGAGTTTTTTCAAACTCCGAAGTTGTCTTGCTGATGGTAATTTCTTTGAGAAGTTTCCGACCAGACAGATACCGATACCGTAGTTGTTATATTCGTTATTTGGAGTTCCGCCGCAATGTGCTCCCCATTTTTGCTTAACCCATCTGCTACCGACTTCGACTTTTCCATCCCTGCCACCGTGGCCATTATCAATGACGAAATGATACCCCATTTCATCCCATCCCCGTGCCCTATGAGCGCGATCAAACAATCTGGCTGAGCCAAACTCCGTAGCGCTGTGGTGAATTACTATCCACCGCCAGGGTCTGGGGGGCGATGCGGGTATCCAGCTGGGGGGAATATCGCCCATTGAGATATGTTCATGATGATTTTGATAGCGAATAGGGTGAGTATATCGAGAATGATGCCTTGAAACGTTCTCCTTCTGGAGAATTGAAAACGTCGGTAGATTGGATATGACTATTTTGGGTTTTTCCTGACAACCGATAACCGTTACCGATAATGCAAACGAAATCCAGAGTGATAATTGAATGCGGGGAAAGAGCCCTGTCCTGTTTATGCTGACCGAGTCGTTCATCGTTCGTTTCCTTCCTCTTTGTAAATAAAACTTATCGGCTACAATGCCAAGAATTTTTTGAGAATTGTTTTGAATGACGACGAAGAAAAAACATTTCTACTTACATGAGATTATTTTGCATGGTTCTTCTTCCCGGATTGTAATTGTGTAAGACAAATTGCGGGTTTGAAGGATTATTATCGGGTTAAAAGCACCTCGATTGTGTGGTAAGATAGAAATATATTCTTCAAGGAATGCCTTCTATGCTGGATGTACCTGAGAAATCTACGGAAAAATCTGTTGATGCCGAAAGGCTGATACTGGCGCTTCCTTCGCTTGCTCAAGATGACCGGACGGAGAAGCAACCCAAGCAGGTTGTTGCTCGGTATGGCAGGATGAACCAGCTTGGTCTGTTTCGGCACAACCTTGATAGGGAGATAAAGCGTGGTGAGAAATTGGTTG
>QMSU01000294.1 GCA_003650975.1 Thermoplasmata archaeon | reverse complement strand
CAGGAACTATAAAAAATTTCCAGATGAATTTGGCTGGTGGGAAACGGCAGTTGAAAACTATGAATAGTGGCCATCATATGACAGGTGCATATCCGGCTTCACTGACACTCCATCCAAATTTGCTATCGCAACCTTCACGTATTCCTCAAACGTTATATGAAACGGTGGATTTAAGTAAGATGTAACCATTTAAAATGCAAGTGAGGAAAGATCATATGGAAGAAGGGTTTATCACGGATGATGGTTCAAAAGTTGACCCAGGTTCTGTTCCCATCCCGCCGCTCTGTTTATCCTGTGCAAAAAATCAGAATAATGAAACAGCCTGTATCCTTAACCGATTGGATCAGATCAATGAAATTAATAACGGAGAGATATTTTGCTGTTTTTCGTTCGTACCCATTGACCCAACAATTAACAAGGATTCCATTTTTAATGAGATGAAAAAATATTTGGCGGAAAAAAATGATGGATAGATTCAGGGAAGAACGTTTTTTCACAGGGAAATGGGCCCACATTGCACCATAATAGTTGCATACGCAACTTTTATATAGACCGGTTGCATGCGCAACCATGCACCACAGGAAAATCGGGGGAAAAACGCATAATGAATCCATTGGCCGGCTCATATCGCACCTTCACCGGCACATCCACATGTACATCGATCGCAGACTGGAACGGTATGGCATCGGGAGTGGCCAGTTTCCCTTTCTCATGCGGCTGTATCGTAACGATGGCGTCAACCAGGAAACGCTTGCCCGTTCCCTCGACGTGGACAAGGCGACGAGTGCCCGGGCCATAAAAAAGCTTGAGGATGCGGGGTACGTGCGGCGGGAACGGGATGCCGAGGATAGCCGTGCCTACCGCATTTTCCTCACCGAAAAGGGAAAGAGTGTGAAGCCGGCAATAAAAAACATATCGCGGGAACTGAGAGAAGTTGCGCTTTCCGGATTTACCGGGAAAGAGAAAGACCTGATAATCCTGTTGCTGGAAAGAATGATTCGGAACATATCCTCAACAGAGGAAGGGAAGTGATTGCATGAAAAAAGAGGAACTGCAAAACGGGATCCCGGGATTCCCGAAAACAGAGGGCGTGAAGACGCTTCTGGGCGACCCCAAAAAGGCCATCATAAAACTCTCGCTTCCCATGATTGTGGCCATGTCGGTGCAGACACTCTACAACTTTGTGGATGCCATATGGGTTTCAGGTCTTGGTGCCGATGCGCTCTCCGCGGTTGGTTTCTTTTTCCCCTTTCTCTTTATGCTCACGGCCGTTGCCACGGGTCTCGGTGTCGGCGGCGGCTCAGCGGTTTCACGGAGGATAGGTGCGGGAGATAAAAAGGGGGCGGATACGGTGGCCACCCACACCATTGTGCTGATGATACTCATGGCCATGATATTCACACTTCCTTTCTTCGTGTTTGCAGAGGATATGTTCTCACTCATGGGGGCGGAGCAGGTAACCCATCTTGCCACCTCGTATGCCCGCGTGCTGTTCGGCGGCGCCATCATCATATTCTTCTCCAATGCCGCCAATGCGCTGCTGCGGGGGGAGGGGGATGCCCGGCGGGCCATGTATGCCATGATGGCAGGCGCCGTGCTCAACATGGT
Source organism: Thermoplasmata archaeon (assembly GCA_003650975.1). Lineage (GTDB taxonomy): Archaea > Thermoplasmatota > E2 > UBA202 > JdFR-43 > B78-G9. The sequence goes on along the minus strand of QMSU01000294.1, from coordinate 1,029 downwards.
ACTTGATCCCATATTCATTTATACTCTCGGTTTCGGGGTGGCGGGTGCAGCCTGGGCGACCCTTCTCTCCATGTCGGTCTCCTCTGTCATTCTGTGCTACTGGCTGTTCGTGAAAAACGATACCTATCTCTCCATCACGTTGCGACGCTTCCACTTCGAGGGAAAGGTCATCCGGGAAATACTGAAGGTGGGTCTTCCCGCCTCCATCACCCAGCTCTCCATGTCCTTCTCCATGCTCATACTGAATCTCATTGCGGTGAGGGCGGGGGGCACCGACGGCGTCGCGATCTTTTCCACAGGCTGGAGGGTGGTGATGTTTGCAACCCTTCCGCTTCTCGGTATCGCCACGGCGGTCATCTCCGTCACCGGTGCCGCCTACGGTGCCCGCGATTTTAAGAAACTGGACACCGCATATCTCTATGCCATCAGAATCGGATTCATTATCGAGATATGTATCGGTGTGGTGACATACATTCTCGCACCGCAGATAACCTCCCTTTTCACCCAGTCCGGCGATGCGGCACGAATCGCTGATGAGCTTGTGATATTCATGAGAACCATGTGTGTGTACTATGCCTTTACCGCCTTCGGCATGTTCTCCTCTGGTATGTTTCAGGGGACAGGAAAGGGGATGAATTCCCTTGCCGCCACCGTGTTCCGATCCATTGTGCTCACCACTCCTCTGGCATATCTTTTCTCGCTCCACATGGGACTTGAGGGGGTGTGGTGGGGTATTGTGACAGGCAACATCATCGGTTCCATAACGGTGTTTTTATGGGGGCGAATGTACGTGAGACATCTGCTGAAAACCGGTGCCGATGCCGCATATATCCCGGAAGGCTGATGCATCCGGCGGAGTGAAGGTCACGAGTTGCCATGCCTTTACTTCAGGAGCATGGCGATGAAATCCGCAAGTTTCATGCCGTTTTCCCATCGCATGATGTAGTTTCCACCCTTGCTTTTCTCCAGTTTCGGGATGTGCCGGTGGATCATTCTGCTCTTTCCCTCCAGTCCCTCCATCTCCATGGT
>QMSU01000293.1 GCA_003650975.1 Thermoplasmata archaeon | reverse complement strand
TTGCACTTATTATATAACCTTTGTCCGTCCTCGACAAGCCGAGGAGTGAGTTGCGACTGGGCTTGCACAGCGAAGCCAAGGGAGCTTGAGGGATACCCCTTCAACCCCACTCTTGCCCGCCTGAGAGCGGGGCTGACGGGGCCAATGTCCCACATCGGGGACAAGGAAGGGGATATTGGGGGGACACCCCCCATGCCCCCCGACCTGCTGCGCGGGCTCCGACTCGCCCCTACTTGCCGAATTCGACTGTTTGTGGTAGAATAACAATGCAATGCCGCGGTGAGCGTAGCCGAGTGGTCTAAGGCACCTGGTTGTGGCCCAGGAGATCGTGGGTTCGAATCCCACCGCTCACCCCAAAGATGCGAAGGGGGTGGTCAGTCCAGCCGATGACCACCCCCTTCCCATTTCCAAACGCCCAAACTCAACCGCTCACGCAGGAGGCGCAGGTCATGCCAGTTATGGGCAGGGTTATGATTTTGCTCATCGCGTTCTCCGAGATGCGCCTGAGGATATCGGCGTTCTCGCCCTCCATCCTCTGGGCAAGGCGCTGGTAGACAATGTGCTCGGTGATCTCGTTTCTCTGAAAGCCCCGGATGATTCGCACGTCTACAGCCATATCTACCCCGCTGCTAACCGAAGAGGTTATCCAGCAGCATCACCAGGAAGCCCGCCACCGCCCCAAAGGTGCCCTCCCGCTCGCAGCCCCGGCGGTGGGTCTCAGAGCCGAGGATGATAAGGTGCATCCTCGCCCCTCCACTTGATCTGTCATCCCAGGCCCCGTCTTTGATGCTGTGGCCTCAGGCGAACCTCTCCTCCTTCCAGGGATCGGCGTTCCAGTGGTAGCCCCGCTGCTCCCAATAGCCGGGGCGGTCCTGGGCCAAAAGCTCCAGGCCCCGCACCCATTTGGCGCTTTTGTAGAAGTAGCGGCTGGGAACCACCAGCCGCAGGGGCCAGCCATGCTCAGGGCTGAGTTCTTCACCGTTCAAGCGCCAGGCCAGCACCACATTGTCCTCCAAGAGGGCCTCCAGGGGCAGATTGGTGGTGTAGCCGCCGTCGCAATGGACGAGGACGAATCTGGCCTCCGGCTTTGGCCCCGCCAGCTTCAGGATCTCCCTCGGAGCCACACCCTCCCAACGAGTGTCCAGCACGCTCCACCCATCAACGCAGTGGACGTCAGCCACCACCTCTTTGGTGGGCAGGGCCCGAACCTCGTCGTAGGTGAGCCGCAAGGGCCTCTCCACCAGCCCCCAAACCCGGAAATCCCACTTCTGAGGGTCGAATTCCGGGATCGAACCCTCGTAGAGGACGGGGAACTTTTTGATGGCCTTCTGGCCTGGAGGCAAACGTCGGCTCGCCATGATAACCTCCTTTACCTAGCCGCAGGCCGGATTGGGGACGCCCACGAGGCAGCGGCTTTCGGCCCGGCAGGGGCCTCTCACTCGAGCTTTTCGAACATGTCCTTCCCGGCCTCGCAGTCGGGACAGATCCAGTCGTCGGGCAGCTCCTCGAAGGGCGTTCCGGGCGGTATGCCGCTGTCGGGGTCGCCCTTGGCTGGGTCGTAGATGTACCCGCAGACCGTGCATTCCCACTTTGCCATTGCTGACGCCTCCTCTCAATGCAGATGTGCTATTCTCACCTCCAGGGGACGGTCAAGCCGCACCTCGCGCCGGCTGACCCGGCAAGCATAGGCGTGGACCTCTACCCCCTCCTCGACGGCGCGGCGCAGGGCGCGCCCGAAGGCCGGGTCCGCCTCGTCGTGGGGGGCGAAGGCGAGGGCGTCCTCCCGCTGCACCACGAAGATGATGGCCGCTCGCTTCCCCTCGGCCACGGCCCGGCGCAGTTCCTCCAGGTGGCGGCGGCCACGCAGGGTGGGGGCGTCGGGGAAGAGGGCCACACCCTCCCGAACCAAGGTCACCGACTTGACCTCGATGAGACAGTGCCGCCCATCTCCCTCCAAAGCGAAATCCAGGCGGACCCCGCCGCGTTCAACCTCGCGTCGGATGGCCTCGTAGCCGGCGAAGGGAGGGAGCCTTCCCTCCCGCAGCGCCTCCTCCACCAGCAGGTTGGGCAGGCGGGCATCGGCCGAGACCAGAACCCCTTCGAGGTCAACCAGCAGCAGATCGTAGGCCGTCTTGCGGCCCGGAGCGGCAGCCGGCCTCAAGAGCACCCGCCGTCCGGGCCTCAGCAACTCCTCCAGGCGGCCGGAGTTGGGCAGGTAGGCCCAGACGGGCCGCCCATCCAGCTCCACCGTGGCCCGGAACCTGTTGTCCCGGGTTAAAAAGACCGCCTCCTTAAGTTCGGCTTTAATCTCCACCTTTTCGCCGTCTCTCCGCCAGGGGGCACTTGGGGGTTATCATTTCTGCAAGCCCAGCCAAGCCCACAGGGTCACCAACAGCGGGGCGATGGCCAGAGCGGGCAGGAAGTTGGCCACCTTGACCCGCTTTATCTCCAGGAGCAGGAGGCCGATGCCCAGGATTATGACCCCACCGGTGGCTGTCATCTCCGTAATCATGGCGTCGGTGAGAAAGGCCTGGAAGAGAGAGGCCCCCAGGGTCAAAATTCCCTGGTAGAGGAGCACCGTGATGGCAGCGAAGGTCACCCCCATCCCCATTGAAGCGGCGAAGGCCAGGGAGGAGAAG
>QMSU01000292.1 GCA_003650975.1 Thermoplasmata archaeon | reverse complement strand
TCCGTCGCGCCGCCGAGCATAGCATCGGCATCATGTTCACCAAAGGCATCCGCCCCCAACCGGCCACCTCGCCCAACCCCTTCATCGCCAAAACCGGCCGCCGGAGCCTGATGAACGCCGATTGGTCGGACATAGGGTTCGAGCAGTGGTTGAAAGACCTGGAAGAACTACGTGATCGCGACTTTTTCCTGGTGGCCAGCATCGCCAAGAACTACGTCACGCCCCAGGTGGCCGCCGACATGGCCGAGGAGATCGCCAAACGCCGTCCCGACGCCATCTCCCTGGTGGACTATGACCCCGACGATCTGATCCGGGCCGTGAAACTGGCCCGGCCGCGAGTCAAGCTCCCGCTGATGGTCAAGCTCTGCCCTTTCATGCCCCGGCTGGAGGAGGTGCTCAAAGAACTGGTGGAGGCTGGGATTGACGGGGTGGCGGCGATGGATTCCATCGGCCCGGTCCTCGTTGTGGACGTGGAGACCGGGTTGCCCAGTATGGGCAGCGAAGATGGGAGCGGCTATTTATCAGGCGAGGCCATCAAGCCGGTCATGGTCAAGTATGTGTACGAGATCTCGCGCTTTGTGGACCTGCCGGTGGTCGGCGTGGGCGGGGTGAGCAAGGCTGAGGACGTGGTCGAGGTGACAATGGTCGGCGCGACAGTGGTGGGGATGGTGGCCGCGCCGCTGCTGCATGGTTTGGGAGTCTTTGATCGGGTTGAGAAGCAGCTCCGCAAGCATCTGGCCGACCGAGACGTGGCGGACATCAACAGCCTGCGCGGGCTCACCCACCGCAAGGTGGCGGAAGCGGAGATGCGTTACGATGCCCGGGCCGTGATTGATCCGCAAAAGTGTGAGAACTGTGGCTTGTGTGTGCGGGTCTGCTTCAAGCAGGCCCCGCTCGAAGAAGATGGCAGTACCCACATCCGGATCGAGCGTTGCGTGGGTTGCGGGCTGTGCGTGAGCGTCTGTCCGCAGGATGCTATCACTTTGGGTTGATGCAAGATTTGCAGACTTGCAGATTTGAGATTTGGAGACTTAGGCTGTGGACATTGTCATCAAAGGCGGCACGCTGGTGCTGGGCGAGGGGGTCTTCCCGGCGGAGATTGGCATCACGGGCGAAAAGGTCGCTGCCGTGGGGCAATCACTCGACGGCGGGCGGGTGATAGAGGCCACCGGCTGTCTAGTGCTGCCGGGCGGGATTGATGCTCACACTCACCTGGGCCTGTCCCTGGGGCCGGACCTGGCCTCGAGCGACGATTTTGAATCCGGAACCATCGCCGCCGCCTGCGGAGGTACGACCACCGTCATCAACTACGCCGAACAGTGCGGTTATGCCAGCCTTTTGGAGGCCCTCGATGCGTGGCAGGCAAAAGCTGCGGGCCGCGCCGTCATTGACTACAGCTTTCATATGCTCATCATTGACCCGTGCCCGGACGTGATCGAGGAGATGGCGGCCATCGTCCAGCAGGGCGTGACCAGCTTCAAAGCATTGCTGGCCTACAAGGGGATCGTCATGCTGGATGACGCGCAACTATTCCGTGTGCTGGAGCGCGCCAGAGACCTGAGGGCCCTCGTCAATGTGCACGCTGAGAATGGACACCTGATCGACGAACTGGTCGCTGCCTGCCGTGCTGCTGGCCAGACCGCGCCGCGCTACCATGCTCTCACCCGGCCGGAGGTGGCCGAGGCCGAGGCGACTGAGCGGGCGTTGGCCCTGGCCGAAGCGGCCGGCGCGCCCATCTACATCGTGCATATAACCTGTGCCCGGGCGGTGGATGCCCTGCGGCGGGCGCAGGCCCGTGGGCAGGCGGCTTTTGGCGAGACCTGCCCCCAGTACCTTTTGCTCGACGAGCGAGTCTACGAGAGCGAGGATTTCGACACCGCTGCTGGATACGTCCTCTCCCCTCCGCTGAGGGAGCGGGGCAATCAGGGCGCGCTCTGGACGGCGCTGACTGCGGGCACGATCCAGACCGTCGGTACCGATCATTGCCCTTTCACGCGGGAGCAGAAAGCACGCGGACGGGATGATTTCACGCTGATCCCTAACGGACTGCCGGGGGTTGAGACGCGGGTACCGTTGCTTTATCACTACGGCGTGAGAGAGGGTCGCCTGTCGCTATCCGATTGGGTGCGGCTGACGGCCACCAATCCGGCCCGCCTTTTCGGCCTCTATCCGCGTAAAGGCACCTTGCTCCCGGGCAGCGACGCCGATCTGGTCATCTTCGATCCAGGGAAGCGCGTGATCCTTGATGCCGGCCATCTGCATACACATACCGACTACTCACCCTACGCCGGTTGGGAGGTACAGGGCTGGCCGCGCCACGTGCTGCAACGAGGCCGTTTTATCGTGGAGGATGGGGAGTTTGTGGGACAGGCCGGTGGGGGAAGGTTCATCCCGCGCCGTCCCTTCGCCCTGCCCGCCAGCCTGGCCTGAACGTCAACGTTCAGGCTGAGCAGCCTGAGTGTGCTCAAAGCGCACTCTCGTCATTGGAAGGACGTTTCGAGCGTCCTTGAGGCGCAATAGAAGCCTCTGAGGCAGAATCAGTAGTTGAGAAATCCGCCCCCCGCCCGGCGCTGAAGCGCCAGGCTCAGCAGCAGAAGCCTGCTGAAGCAGGCTGTGGTGGCCTCGGAGCCGCCGTCCAC
>QMSU01000291.1 GCA_003650975.1 Thermoplasmata archaeon | reverse complement strand
TGCGTCATGCTTCATTTATCTGTACGCCATACGTAAATGGAACTGGAAGGATACAAGGATACGCTACCTTCTGATGTGGGCGCTTTTGATTTTCATTCCCCTGATGGCACAGGGGCGGACACTTCCCCACCATTTTGCCTTTCTCTCCTATCCGCTTGCCGTACTTTCCGCAATCGCCATCCATCATGGATGGAATGCCAGAAAGAAGGCTGTTCTGGCGGCATTTGTTGTCATCAATGTGGCACTGGCCGTTTTTTTCATTGCCACCGCTCCAGGAGACCTCTCATATGAGGTGGCCGATGATATTGCAGCACTGACCGATGGTGGTGACTTGGTCATTTCCGGCAACCCGCTGGTAACGGTTCTGGCCCATCGAACCGCACCTCCCAATCTTACCAATGTGGCCAAATACCATTACCCGGAAACCACGCTCGGCGACGTGGTGTACTGGCTTGAAAACAATGAGACGAAGGCGATAGTTCTCTATTACCACCTCTCAGAAATTGATGGATTGAAAGAATATCTGGAAAACAGTTCTCAGTGGCATTTTTATGAGAAAATTGAGGGAAGGGGGCAGATGCTGTTTTATGGCTTCACCCCGAAATTTTCCAGAGATTCCTATGAGATATATGTGAAGGAATAAGCATAATGAATGGATTCCTTGCAACAGAATCTCGTATGAACTATTTCTCAGTCTGTTTGCGGCCTTATTTCCATCATGTCTTCAAATTCATCTCCCGCCATGTCCACAAACTGTTGGCAACAAAATTCCATATGAATACCACAAGTATTCCCATGAGGGCTGCCAGCAGATAATACATCCCGAAGAATTCCTTAAGAATGCCCATCACCACCAGCTGCATTGGAAAGGCGGGCAGGCTGATGAGATTGAATTTTCCCAGCCGTTTCATCCACTGTGTTACACCGCTTTCCTTTCTATCCCTGAAGGTCCACACATCGTTCAACACAAAGTTTGATACAATGGATGCCTCTATTGATGCCACGGCTGAAAGAAGGTAGTATATACCAGCATAATCGGTGAGGGCCCACAGTATGCCCAGATTCACCAGCACGCCGGATACCCCCACCGCGGCGAACTGCGCCATGCGGCGTATTTCTCCAGTCTCCCAGGAGAGGTGCAGCAGATGACGTATGTATTTTACAAACACGCCCACCCCGAGGGAGCTCTTGCCCCTTTCTCTTTTTCTGAATATGATGGGTTCCTCCTCCGCCTTGTTTATTTTTCCCTTTGCAAGAATCTCCAGCAGAATCTTGTAGCCGGTGGGTGTGAGCTCCACGTCGTCCACCACCGTTTTCTTTATCATGAAAAATCCTGAGAGCGGGTCCTTGGTCACCCTGCTTTTCGGTACAAAAATGTGGGCAAGCAGCGTCGCGCCTTTAGAATACAGTTTGCGTATCACGCTCCATTCCTCTATCTCACCGCCCTCCACGTACCTGCTGCCCACCACCACATCGGCACCGTTTCTTATCCGCTTGAACATGGCGGAAACCTTCTCCGGAGGATGCTGCAGGTCTGCGTCCATGACGGCGAGCACCTCACCCGTGCTTCTTTCGAAACCCGTGAGCACCGCGGTGGAAAGGTCCCGTTCGTTTCGCCGTCGTATCACCCTCACGAATGGATGGGTTGAGGCAAGATTTTCGGCGACCTCCCAGGTTCTGTCAGGGCTATCATCATCCACAATGATAAGCTCGAAGTCGATGTCATGCAGCGCCGCATCCAGCTCCTTCACCAGCACAGGGATGTTGTCCTTTTCGTTGTATGTGGGAACGATGATGGACAGTTTCATGGCATATTCAAATCCCGTCTGTATAAATACTTTCTTCAATTTTCCTGCAGGAGTTCCTCATACATGTTCATCAGGGCATCTATGGTGTGTGCAATGTCATGCTCCTGTGCGGTTCTGCGGGCAGCGTGTGCTATGGATTCCCGCAGTGTGTGGTCATCTTTCAGGCGTTCCACCGCCTGCACAAATTCATCAACCGTGGCCCCCTTCAGACAGTTTTCTCCATGGGTGAACCATTCCCGATAAATCTCTATGTCCCTCAGCACAATGGCCTTCTCGCATGATGCCGCCTCCATCAAAACGTTGCCGTAACTTTCGGCATAGGTGGGAAAGAAGAAAACATCTGCCCCGTTGTAGGCGGATGGCATGTCGCTGAAGGGGAGATATGGAATATGCACAAAGTTCTCCGGAAATGTGACATGAACCTTCTCCAGCACCTTTTCGGTGGCACCAATCCATATGAATGTGGTGCTCCTGCACCGTTCTGCCACCCTGACGAAGTCATGTATGCCCTTTCTCGGGATCATGAGCCCCACCGAAAGCACGGCAAAGTCGTTCTCCGAAAGGTGGTATTTTTCCCTGAACTGTCTCCGCAGATTCTCTGATTTTCTGAAAAAGGAACAGTCCACACCGTTGGGTATCATGTAGAGTTTCGAGCGCACCCCGTGCGTTTCCATCCAGGATTTCACATAGGGCGTGGCACACACCACGGCATCCGCCTGATTGTACAGATACTGCGAGTACCGGTGGAACACAGGATATATGAGGTTTCCTCCCCTGAAACCCCCCTTCACCAGCTCCGGTAGATGGCGGGCATGCATCACCACCTTTCTCCCGCTTT
>QMSU01000027.1 GCA_003650975.1 Thermoplasmata archaeon | reverse complement strand
AAACAATGCCTGCGCAGTGAGTGCCATGACCAAAAAAATCCATTGGATCATTGTCTCTCTGTGTTCCATCTTCGCAAGGATATACAGGGCCTTGTGTATCTACAAAATCCCAACCTCTAATATCGTCTATATAGCCATTGGCATCATCATCAATGCCATTATCAGGTATTTCATCCTCATTAATCCAAATATTACCTGCCAAATCTGGATGGTTGTAATCAACACCAGTATCGACAACTGCAATTACAACACGTTTGTTTCCAGCTTCAATATCCCATGCCTCAGGGGCATCAATATCATGATCAGAAGACTGGTTTAATGCCCATTGTAGATCAAAATCTGGATCATTTGGAGTGGCACAGGTATGATAAATGTAATTTGGCTCAGCATATTCAATGTGGGGATCTTTTTCGTATTCTCTGGCTGCAGCAAGAACGTTAGAATTTTCTTCAAGAGTTAATTTATATATGTTCGACAGATTTTGAACGGCTTTGTTTTTGAAAACCTTTTCAATACCTATTACATTGTATTTTCTATTCAAGGAATCTATTGATCGTAAACCCGTTTCCGCGATTCCATCGGATGTTTTTCTGATTTCGATCATTAAACTGTTCTTGAATTTTACAATGAGTTCTCTGGGTGCAAATTCCATATCTGAATCGCTATCCATAGATTCGGTGTGAGACACGGTATGAGTTGCTTCAAAATTGGGAAAATCATCATTACCTCCATTGCCCTCTTCTATATTAATACTATTAACATTTGCATGAGGCATATTCCCAAACACTGCTCCTATTATTAGCACAGCCACAAAAACCGCAAGCATTTCTTTTTTACCCATCATGTTAATGCCTCCTGCTACTTTAACTTGAAATTGTACAAAAACTTTTTGTAGCAATGATTAAATAGAATTGTCAATTACTGGTAATTACAGGTGATAGAGTATCAGGGAAATGAATAATGAATGGTTACCTGGTGTTTTTCTTTTTTCTCGAGGTTGCACCTGAATGCCACTTTCATTCTCCTTTCTCTTACCATTTTGAAGGTGCATGAGCATTATCCCTTTCATTCCATCATATTTCGATGCAACAACAAAAATCTTATAGCACGGTTGATATGTGGTGATATGATTGTTGCAATAAAGGGTGGTCACAACACGGGAAAAACGGCATTCATCGAGGAAGTTGTGAGGCGGTTTTCTGATCTGTCTGTGGTGGTGATAAAACTCAGCGGACAGGATTCCATCGACATGGAGGGAAAGGATACCCACCGGTACAGGATGGCAGGGGCACAGGCGAGCATTATCGTCACAAAAAATGAAACAGTGTTATTCTCCAAAAAACGCAATATTGATTCAGTGCTTTCACTTGCACGAAAACTGATGCCCGATATCATCATCGTGGAGGGATACGAACGCATCAATGAAATCCCCCACACGCTCATTGTCGACATGGAGAAGGATATTGACATGGAGAAAACGTGCGAACAGATGGCAGAGATGATGGAAAACAAAGAGAACGACATTGCTGTTTTCGCTGACGGACATGCAATACCCCTGAATACATTCACGCGGGAGCTGTTTCACAAAACCATCAGGGCGATGCTCTCATGTTTGAAGGGGGGTGATGGGGGGCACGTGGAGATATTCATCAGAGGAGAAGGACGCAAACACATATAACCGCAGTAACATTTTCCACCATGAAGTGCAGCAAGTGCGGCAGGGAAGCAGTCATTTTCATCCGTTATAACGGAAGATACCTCTGCGAAGAGCACTTCAGCGAGTTTGTTGAGCGCAGGGTGAAACGGGAGGTGAGGAAGCAGGGATTCCCGAAGGGCACGATAGCGGTGGCCCTCTCAGGGGGAAAGGACAGTATTGTTGCATGCCATCTCCTCAAAGAAATCACCAGAGAGGGGGACAGCCGTACGGTTCATGCCATCACTGTGGATGAAGGCATAAAGGGATACCGCGAGGAGACAATAAAAATTGCTGAAGCCTTCTGTGCTGAACATGACATACCGCACCATATCATCTCCTTTCGGGATACATTCGGCTTCACCCTCGACGAGGTGAGCAGAGCAAGGGGAGAACTTGCGGAGTGCACATACTGCGGGGTTTTCAGACGATACTGCCTCAACATGGTGGCCACTGAAATAGGGGCAAAGGCCATTGCCATGGGCCACAATCTCGACGATATGTCCCAGACAATTCTCATGAATTTTGTGAGGGGTGACGTGGAACGCATGGCCCGCATGGCACCCCACAAAAAGGTACAGCCTGGTTTCATCCCGAGGCTTGTCCCTCTCCGTACCATCCCGGAAAAGGAGGCAACACTCTACGCCTATCTCAAGGGATTTCAAATCAGTGAGCATGAATGTCCCTATGCGGTACGGGCACTCCGTGGCATCTACCGCGATTTCATTACCTCTCTCGAGGAGCATCATCCGGGCAGCAGGCACAGCATTCTCAAGAGTTTTCTGGAACTGGAGGACTGTTTGAGAAGGCAGTATCCCCCGGCGCAGCTGCATCCATGCGAAAGGTGCGGTCAGCCCACCTCGGAAACACTATGCATGGTGTGTCGGCTGAGAGAGGCGATAGAAACAAAGGTTTAATACCACGAGGTGAATAAGCATATGGAGCTTTCTGGCCTCTGTTCCGTATGCGGAAAACCTGGGAGGATGTACACCTGTAGCATCTGCGGAAGAAACGTGTGCGGAGCGCACTTCGATATGACCCACGGTATGTGCAGTATGTGTGAAAGAAGATAAAGTGGACGCATTGTGCTGTACCCGTCACATGCCGGTATGCCACAACCACTGCAGTTTTTCGAGAGGGTGTCCGGTAAGATGCTGGAGCGTGCACACCAGACGCTCGAACAGGGTGTAGCGCTCGTATGCTTTCGGTATGGATACCTCGAGCGTGGCCCATTCGCTTTCGGCGTTGTGGGTATCTCTTGCCATGGCCTTTACCAGATAGGTACCTCTGGTATCCCAGGTATGGGTGAATGATACCGTATCTCCGGAGGCATAGGGGCCAATCCACTCCTCCACCGGACAATCATCGCCCCATTCCACCCAGTAGTACACCTCATCTCCTTCGGGATCGGTGGAAACAAAGGTGTAGGTGTATTCCACACCCGTCTTTCCTGAGGTTGGGCCGGTAATTGCGGGGGCCTTTGGAGGATTGTTTTCGGTGTCATGTGTGGTCACTCCAAAATATACCTCATCAAACCGTATCTCCACAGGTGTGAGTTCATCAGAGTATGCATGTGCGCCCAACACCACCTTCACATATGCGGTACCATCTGGGATGTCGATATCCTCTGCGGTGAAGCGGTGCCATCCTTTCTCTGTGGCGTTGCATGGCATGTCCCGCATCGAAATATATGTTTTGCTCTCATCGTAGTACCATAGGATGGCGCACGCCCTCGGCCACGTTCCCGGAGTTCTTGAATAGAAATACCACACCGAAAGGTTGTACGAATGGGCGGGATCAACTTCTATGTATCCTCGCATGTTCCAGTAATACGTATCCACATTGCACTTTCTGTCAATGTTGGAGATGCCAACGGATTTTTTGCCATCGTGGACATATCGCGAATCCCAGAGGTACTCGCCATCTCCGCAGACAAAGTTGTGCTGCCACCCATCGGGACCGGATGAGCCGTTTTCAAAGGAAGGGTTCGGCACCAGATTATATCCCAAAGGAGATGTACCATGCATCCCTTCTTTTCCCGTACGGGACATGCTCACGGGGATTATCATGAGCAGTGAGACACCGATACACAGCACCATGTGCATTCCAGCTCCTGTTGTGCCATTCATAAGTATCACATCCTGAAATGATTTATAGGTGTGTCGATGATCCATCCAGCATTCCTGTGAGACAGTTACACCACCACCGGAATCTCTGTGCCGCATTTGGCACAGGTATGGCCACGCATTCCCACGATTTCTGCCGAAAAGCCATGGCGCTTTATGAGTAGGTGCCCGCAGTGGTGGCAGTATGTGTTCTCATAGTCGCCATGGGGAACATTCCCTAAATAAACGTAATGCAGCCCCTCTTTTTTCGCAATGGCATAGGCCTCCATGAGCTTTTTGAGTGATGTGGGGGGCAGGTGATTCATCTGATAGTGGGGATAGAAGGCGGTAAAATGGATAATCTGATGTTCACCCAGTTCGTCACGGGCCCACCGGCAGAATGCAGCGATGTCATCGGCACTGTCATTCTTTGAGGGGATGACAAGATAGGTGAGTTCGATATGGACACCCTTCTTCTTATACCGTTTGCATGCCTCAAGCACTGGTTCCACTCTTGCCCCGCATACCTCCCGGTAAAAACGGTCATCCATGGATTTCACGTCAATGTTGGCAGCATCAAGGTGGCGTGCCATTGCATCCAAAGGCTTTTCATTGATATAGCCGTTGGTGACAAAGATGGTGTGCAGATGGTGCTTTTTTGCCAGGCGTGCGGTATCCAGTGTATATTCCATCCATATGGTGGGCTCGTTATAGGTGAACGCAATGCCGGTGCTGCATGCTTCAGCTTTTCGAACCGCTTCCTCCGGCATTATCTCCATGAGGGGATAATCATCGGGATTGGCCTGGCTTATGGTGTAGTTCTGGCAGTGGAGGCACCGGAAGTTGCAACCAACGGTGCCCATGGAGTATACCGTGCTTCCAGGATAAAAATGGTAGAGGGGTTTCTTTTCCACCGGATCAGGGTGGGCTGAGGTGCAGGAACCATAGATGAGGGTGTAGAGTGTTCCTCCACTGTTTTCTCTCACACCGCATATGCCCCGTGCCCCTTCCTTCAGGATGCAGTGATGAGGGCACAGCGTGCATTTTATCTTTCCATCGAGTGTCTCCCAGAATTTCGCCTCTCGTTTCACGTCACTAAATTCTCCCTGCTATAAATTTATTTTCATGCTGCGCTCTTTTCTTTCTGCCCGCCGGTCATTTCCTCTGTTGAGAATATTGGGATAATCAGGAAGGGCGGGTGCGCATTGCGCACCAGCCCGCATATCCCGGCTCCCGGATTTGAACCGGGGACATACGGATGTCTGCGGCGGTGGGTGATTGCCCATTGCTGCAAGCAACTACAGTCCGCCACTCTAGCCAGTCTGAGTTAAGCCGGGTAAAAGAATATGCAGCGCATTTTTTTAAATTTTTTGTATGTATCAGCGATGCGGAACAAAAGGCATGCATTTTGCTTCCATGTGGCAAACTCTCATCTGCCGCAATGGAAAAAGAAATTAATTTATATCCTGGTACCGATACAAAATGATGGAAGCACTATCGCCGTGGGAGAAGAAATTACTCCTAGCACTTGCAGAGCATGAAGGCACGGTAACCCCGGAAGAAGTGGATATGGAACTGGTAAAAACAATGAATGCATCCTCATGGCTTCAATCCAAGGGTCTTGTGGAATGCAGTGACAGTTATTCATATTCCTTCCAACTGAGCAAGGAGGGTGAAACATTCTTGAGGGATGGTCTCCCGGAGAAGAATTTGCTCCACGGGCTGGAAAGGGAAAGGATACGCACCATCGAGGAACGGCTGGGCAAAAAGGAGGCAAAGATTGCCATAGGGTGGGCAAAACGGAAAGGATGGTGTGACATCGTTGTGGAGAACGGCGAGAAATTCCTGATAATCACCGATAAAGGAAAAAGGGAACGAAACCAAACGCAACCGGAGGAAGAAGTGCTTGCAAAGATAAAAAATAAACAGTATGATGTTGATGAAAAGATGCTCCAGATGCTTCTGAAAAGGGGTGCCGTCAAAAAGCTGAAGGGGAACCTTACGAGAAAAATAACGCTCACTGAAGAAGGATGGAAGGTTGTCAGAAAGGGAATAACACTGGATGAAGAGGTGTCCCAGCTCACCGCGGAACTCATAAAAAGATATGCACAGAGAGGAGAGTTGCCGAAGTTGCGTAAATACGATGTGACGGCCTTTGCCCCCTCCGTATATCCCGGCAAACTCCATCCCCTCACGCAGCTGATTGAAAAAATAAGGAAGGTTTTCTCGGAGATGGGATTCGCTGAAATAAAAGGGTCGTACCTTGAGCCCTGTTTCTGGAACATGGATGCACTGTTTATCCCCCAGGATCACCCGGCCAGAGATATGCAGGATACCTTCTACTGCAAAAAACCTGCAACCATGAAGGTTGACGGGAAGCTCATTGACGCAATAGCCCGGGTGCATGAAAACGGCGGGGCCACCGGCTCCATAGGGTGGCGATACAACTTCGACAGATCAGAGGCGGAGAGGGTGCTGCTGCGCACCCATTCAACTGTCAATACCATCCGTTATCTGTACCATCATCCCTCGCCGCCGGCAAAGGTGTTCTCCATAGAGCGTGTTTTCAGACGGGAAAATATTGACTCAACACATCTTCCCGAGTTCCATCAGATTGAGGGAATTGTGCACGAGGAAGGCGCCAGCTTTTCCATGCTGAAGGGTCTTTTGAAGGAGTTCTATGCCAGGATGGGATTTACACAGATACGGTTCCGGCCATCCTATTTCCCGTACACCGAGCCATCACTGGAAATAGAAATACAGTGGAACGGCAGATGGATTGAACTCGGCGGTGCAGGCATATTCAGACCGGAAGTCACCATCCCGTTCGGCGTGGAGGAACCGGTTCTCGCATGGGGGTTGGGGCTGGAGAGGATGGCCATGATAGTACTCGGTCTCAGCGATATCCGCATGCTGTACTTCAGTGACTTGCAGTGGCTCAACGAACTACCGCTCCTCTAACGTTTTGGCATAGTGTTTCAGCACATCGGTTCGCGTGATAATGCCCCTGATTTTGCCGTCTCCGTTCACCAGCGGCACGCATCCGATTTCATGCTTCATCATGAGCTCAGCGGCATCTTTCACCGTTATGGTGTCCGGTGCCGTGACCACATTCTTTTCCATTATATCTTCCACAAGAAGATTCTTCAGCCGGCTTTGCTGCTGCCCCAGACTCACGTTTTTGCGCAGCTCGGCAAATGCGAATGCAATTTCCTTGTCAGATATTAACCCAATCACCATGCCGTTCTGCACCACAGGCAACCGTGCCACCTCATTGTCAAACATTATCCGTCTTGCATGGATCACCCGGTCATCCGGTCTGACGGTGAGTACCGGTATTGTCATTATCTCTGTGACAGGGGTCTCATCTTTCACAAGCGGCAGTAAATCCGCCTTTGTCACCACACCCACAAGCTCGTTATCCATCACCACGGGAAGCATGGTAGGGCCGGGTTCTCCCACTTTTTTGAGTATATCCTTCACTTCCATATCGGGAGATATGGCATCAAACTTTTTTTCCATGACGGTGGATGCATGCATCCGCGCCGCAGGCACTCCCTTTGTCCTTACCGTGCCGAGTTTATCGGCTATCTTGTTATCGGTCACAATCCCCACCACCTTTCCGTCCTCAACCACCGGAAGTTTTGTGATGTTATGCTTTTCCAGAAGAGTCAGTACATGGTACAGGTCTTCGTTTTTATTTACGCTAACAACCTCCTTCGTCATAATTTCTCCAATTTTCATCAAAATCACCTCATTCTTTCCAGACAAAATTCGCATAAGAGACGACCATTGAAGTTCACAAGCTGTCGGGAGAGCATGCCGCATTCCTCGCATTTACCGGAAATAAATTTGCCCTCTCTCTTGTACTCTATTCGCTGTTTTGTTATCTCTGCCCATTCTTCCAGTATGTCATGAAGCAACGGGGAAAATTGCATGATATCTCTTTCGGTTACCATCCCTATTATTTTCTCAGATTCCACCACGGGGAGTCTCCGTATTCTATGTTTTCCCATCATCTTCACTGCATCATATATCTCATCATCTGGGGAAATGGTCACCGGTGGGGCACTCATTATTTCATCAACCGGAATCTTTTTCGGGTCTCGCTCTTCAGCCACTATTTCTCTGAGAATGTCGCTCTCTGTTACAATGCCAATGGGTTTTCCATCCTCAACCACTATGATGCTGCCCACCTTCTCGCTCTTCATCTCCTTGGTTGCGTCAAGAACGCTTGCCTTTTTGTTTATCATGACAGGACTGGTGTTCATTATGTCTCTGATGCGAATTTTTTCCATCAATAGTATAATCCCGCAGGAATAAAAAGCTTTTCTCATAAACAATTGAATGGCACATGTTCAATATCCAGAGATATCAGCAGTCAGAATGTGACAAAAAGAGTGAAAGAAGTGTGCATGTGGCAGCATAAACATGTTCATCTCTTTTTATGGGAAAAGATACCGACACCGATATTCATAAAGTATCGTAAGAATGAACAGCAACACCGTATTCTCATAAGCAAAGCACTGTTGGCATATACAAAGCCAACGAAGGCATGTCACCTTCTTTCTTTCAGAATGAAAAAGCATGCATGTGGCAACACAAGCACACCTGCCCATCCCTATGGGAAATCACCATCTTTTCTTTTCATAAGAACCGATAAGTCGCATCTTCACACGTATTGCCATTTAAAAAATGCTGAAAGATGTGTACAGACATCCACGAGCAAAAAGAAATGCATTCATTCTGTGGAAAACGGTACCGATGCCATTTGACATTACAGATTCAATAGTTTTATAAATGATTTTTCAATTTGAACTCATGATAAAGGAATTTGCATCCTCGTCTGGCGATATGGTAATAAAGGTGGATTATGACAAGTGTACTGGAGCAGCAAAATGCGTGGAGGTCTGCCCTGTGGATATCTATGAGCTTCAGGATGGAAAGGCGGTTGCCAATAATGTGGATGACTGCATCGAATGCTGTGCATGTGTTGAATCCTGTCCCGAGGGGGCAATAGCACACAGCTCGTGTTGATTCATGAATTCGGTGAGGGGCTGGTAAGAGCAGCATTCCTCCGACGAATCAACAGATTTCTTGTGGAGGCCGATGTGGAGGGCTCACCCGCACTGTGCCATCTCCATGATCCGGGAAGACTCAGCACCCTCCTTGTGGAAGGAAGGCCGTTGCTTCTGATTCCCCGGAAGGGAAAAAGAAAGACCAGATATGATGTGGTGGGAGTGCACGATGTCGAATGGGTGTTTGTGCATTCCGGTTACCATTCATCCTTTGCCGAAACCCTGTTTGGACGTAGGGTGCTGAAAGAATTGAGAGGGTATTCGGTGGAAAAGAAAGAAGTAATATTCGGCGACAGCAGGCTTGATTTTTT
>QMSU01000290.1 GCA_003650975.1 Thermoplasmata archaeon | reverse complement strand
TGTGGGCCTGCAGCATTTCATTCCCATCTGGGCTGAAGGAAAAGTTGAGCAACAGGTCACCGACTTGGACACCATGCTCCACGAAATTGTCACTGGGAGCACTCGCAATCTTGATCTCGGCGAAAATTATATAGAAAAGCCGGGTGAGAGGCGACCCTTCACATTTCGTCTGCCCTCACAGCTCATATATCTCGGCATCGGTGTGGACCCTGACCCGGACAATAACGGCGTACTGGAACGATATCTCACCGGTGAGGGAAATATCATTGTATATCGTGTGGAGGGGAGAGGTAAAAAGACGTACTGGCTGGATGAGGATATAAAAATACGGATGGGTGTATATGAAAATGACAACTGGAACATGAGGATGCCGGAAGAGGGTCTCATCATAGAGGGTGGTGGCACCTATGAAATTGTATTCGAACTGGTTCAGTATCTGGGAAAAAAGTATATTCTTATTCAGGCAAACAATTCTGCAGATATTCCCTATCGCGATAACGAACCACCCACGGTATTTTTCATAGACCCTTTTTCAGAAGAGTATACCACCTCCTTCGGAAGCATCACACTCAGCTGGATTACCTTTGACAACATAGGGGTGCACAGTATCAAACTGGAGTATAAAAACACCACATCAGAATGGAATCTTCTGGACGAACGACCCGCTTCCCAGTGGGAACAGTGGGAATACACAGTGGATTCATCGATTCTCGACCCTGATGAGGAATACCGGATACGCATTACAGCAGTGGATGATGCAGGGAATAATGCCAGTGATGAGATTCATATCATATTCGAGTGAATATGCGGTGCATGCATCTGTATCTCTGTCACTTCGTCATGCTGCTATATGGAATTGGTGAAGGGAACGGATGAGTGCATGGGCGATGAGAAATAACTCTCCATGAACAGTATTTATATATCATTTCCGTATAATTTTGATAGAACATGAAAAAATCAATGGCGATACTGGCGGTATTCATATTGCTTACCATTTCTCCGGTCATTGTTGAACCAAAGGGCACTCTTTCATCCACTGATGTGCCACCGTATTTCAGCTGGCGTGACATCAACGGCACAGATTTCACCACGCCCATAAAAAATCAGGCGCCCGCACCCACGTGTGAGGCGTATGCGCTGGTTGCCTCCCTTGAGACAAAGATGCAGTATAAGATGGGGGAACGGTACAACCCAGACCTTTCAGAGGCACACCTTTATTTCTACCCGGGTGGAACCATAAGGGCAGGATATGTGAACATTATTGACGCTGCAAACTATCTCATGGAACATGGCGTTCCGGATGAAGGGTGCTTCCCTGACCCCCACCGACCGTTCGACACCCCGTTTGAAAGTCTGCCGGGATGGGAGAACAGGACGGTGAAAATAAGCGAGTGGGGCTGGGTTGGGCACGATGAAGAGACGATGAAGAGAGCACTCATCGAACACGGACCTCTCATGGTCTGCATGTATTTCTGGAGAGATTTTTACTCCTATACAGGAGGTGTCTACCGGCATCGGTGGGGTCTCCTTGCGGGAGGGCATGTCATGGCCATTGTGGGCTACGACGACAGCGAGCAGTGCTGGATTATAAAGAACAGCTGGGGCACGGACTGGGGGGAGGATGGATGGGTGAGGATTGCCTACGACAGCCTGAATATTGCGGAGTGGTACGGTGAGGGTACAGGTGTCATGTATCTGGGTGATGTGTATGGGAATTTGATGCCCGATGTACCGAAAATAAAGATAGAGCAGCCGGATATATATCACACCTACATTTTCGAGCACGAATTTTCGACAATATTCAGGGAGGTGCCGGGCATCCAGACAGGAGCGCCCCGCGTTGTGGGTCCTCTTGAAATAAAGGTGAATGCCAGCAATACAAACAGAGTTGAGTTTTATGTTGATGGAGAGCCGAAATATGTGGATGAGGAGCAGCCCTATGAATGGGATCTGGAAGCAGAACCTGGAATCCATACCATAGAAACCTTTGCTTACGATGATGGCGGGGTGGTATCAAAGGATATCGTGGACGTGTTTGTTCTTATCTGATGAAATTTTCATAGCATGCTTGCGAACTCATCGAGTTTCTTTTCCCAGTTTCCCGTCAGGGAGTTTCCAGTATCGGCATCTTTCCCGACCCGAAAATCCACACCAGCCACTTTCACCATCTTCTTTTTTGAGAGGAGTTTTTCCATCTTGTGAAGCCAGTTCCTTTCCATTGCATGGGTATTGATTATGCCGTACCTTTTTCCTTCCATTCCCTCCAGTTTCTTCATGAAACTGCGCATGTTCTTCTGGATGTTGAACGCCTCGGTGGGAGCAGAAAATACGTATAAATCCGCTTCGGGCATTGCAGCAGGATTCACATCAGATGTTTTGAAAATCTGCACCTCCCCTCCTTTCTCTTTCAGTTTTCCTGCAAGATAATCAACAATCTTCTTTCCGTTGCCATATCTTGACCAATAAATGATAGCGTATTTCATCAACTCACCATAGGAATATTCAAACCCCACTATAAATATGTAGTAGAATTATTCTATTCATATGAAAATAAGTAGCGGGGCGTGGATTTGAACCACGGATTTTCGGGTTCCTCCAGCCCTTTAGTTTTGGGGTGAAGCCCTTTTCTAAAGGGCTCTATGAGCCCGACGGGTT
>QMSU01000026.1 GCA_003650975.1 Thermoplasmata archaeon | reverse complement strand
TTGTATTGATAGGGATATATCTCAACAGTCTGCCCTCTGAAATCCCTCAGGATGTAGGGTTCCTGCAGTGTCGCAATTTCCCCGGGGAACCATATGTCCTCCTTATATATGGGGGCAAACTCGTAGGGGACATCATCCGGGTCGATGCTTCTCTCAATAAATCCCTTTGATGGGGCAATCAGTATGTCTTCATACTCAATATATGCTGCAGAAATCACCCGCACCGCCATTTTTTTGTCGTCCGGAATAATAATACTCCTGCATATCTTCGGCAATTCGGGCAACCCTTTCTCATGGATTGATGATTCCTTTTCTTTGTCAATCGCATAGTATCTGGTGCCATCGATTATCACTTCATGCATGTCGAACGCATCCAGATGAAAGGAGAGTTCAACGGTGTCATCGGCAAAATCTGTATGCGGCGGGAGTGCGGTATCATCTCCCCGCACGGGAAGAAGTGAATGAGTGCCTGCCGCCATAAAAAACACGATTATCAGTACTGCTATTTTAGTAGGATAAGGTTTCATACAATCATCACCAGAACGTAAATCTCTCATAATATTTAAGTCTTTGTTTCACGTATCCATCATTTACAGATACATTGCAGATAGTAAATGAGCAGTGGCTGCCATGGATGGTATGGGGATGCTGCTACCGCATGCCCGAATCCCACAATTGGGAAGGATGAACGGTGATGATCACCTCTCTTACGTGTTACCCTTCCCAGACACTGCCAGACGAAACCTTCACCAGCAGCCCCATCCCCCGTAAAATGGTGAAATCCCATGGAGAACCCGGGGGGGTGATGCCCGCAAGAAATGTGATATAGGTGCCGGTTTCTGCATCCCATTGGGCAATCATCTGGCAATCGATAATCTGTGAGGCAAGCATGGCGGCAGTGGTGGATGTGGTGTTCCACCACCCGATGGCATTCCATCCGGGATACAATGCCACGCTGACATCAGTGAGCGGGGTTCCATTGAGGGTGAACGTGGTGGTATCAGTAACTGAAAGATAATACCCCACGCCGCCAGAAATATTGAAATCCCAAGGCGAGCCGGGCGGGGTGACACCCACAATGAAAGTGCTGTAGGTACCAGATGCTGCATTCCACCAGGCAATCATGTCGCATTCCGGTATGAGTGCGGCAAGGTCCGATGCGGTGTAATTGTTCTGCACCGGTATGGTTATGAGATTCCATCCGGAATACAACTCGATTTCCGGTGGAAATACATTTATGGTGAATATGCGGGAATACCAATTTTCATGTCCCTCAAGCGTGTTGTTGTAATTGCTGATGCTCCATGAGTCATTTGTTCTCATGTTCACATAGAGAGACTGGGGAGCCACCTGGGGTTCGGGATTGTTCTGGTTGAGCGTGTCCTGGTCCACCTTTGCCCGGATGGTGAAATAATAGGTTCCTGGCTGTGCGGGGAGTGTAATGCTCTCATGGTATTCCACATCCTGCCATCCCGTACCGCCTGACTGGAGAGATGTGACGTAGGTGTAATTGTTGATGGGGTCTGCATCGAGGCCGTACTGAACCGCTGTTTCTGCAGTGGTGAGTGCACCCATCACCTTCCAGCTTATGTTCACCGTGGCACCGGGTTCAGCTTCCTGAGGAGGACTGTCGGTGATTTCGATATAGGGTTCTGCAATATCGGTGAGCATGAGAGCTATGCGTATATTTTTGGGCACATATCCATCCTCTGTGCCGCCGGGATTGTACACTCCGTTTCTTCCGCCAAGCGTGCTTTCCGATGGGAATTTGCTGCTGGATATTTCGATGCAATGGGTGAGTGAACGGCAGCCGTTGGTGGGCCAGAGGGGCTCTGCATTGGCAAGGTCCCAGCTTGCTGCATAGGCATAATCCTCATATGCGCCGTAACAGGGATACAGTATGTCATTTGCGCGTCCCCATGGATAGTATCCGCTGTAGGGGCCACCATATGCACTCATATACTGCCCCTGGTTGTAAAAGGCGATATCGTCGGGCGATTCTGTATTGGAGGTGTGGGCATAACATCCCCATGCATAGATGATCATCTCGGTGCCTCCGTGCCAGCTCACCGTATTGATGAATAAGTGCCGTTTCGTCAGTTCATGGATAGCCCGTGCCCCCACGGTGGCAAAGATATGACTGCTCGAGTCATATGGATAATCACGGTTCATATCTATGCCGTTTTCATCGTATCTCTGGTGATGAACCCAGCCATACGGATTGGCCACAGGTACGATGTATATTTCCCTGTGGTCCACGAGATAGCGTATCCAGTCATCGGTGGCATAGTGTTCGGCAAGCCACTCGGCAAGATAATATGCCGCCTCCACACCTACCTTTTCATCCCCATGATGCCCTCCGATAAAGAGCACCTCCGGTTTGTCAAAGCCGGAACTCTCGTTGGTAATGCGGATTATCCATGTTTTGTACGTTTCTGAGCCGTACACCACATCAGGTACACCGAAGGCGTCCTGTGCGGTGAACAGTTCAAAAATGCCTGGATAGGTGGCATTTAAATTCTGCATGTCCGCCACAAGTCCTGCATAATCTCCTGTGGAATAGCCGGTCACATGGTAGGTATAAAGAGAATCCTTCTCATGTTCTGCAGAAATATAGCTTGGGGAAAGGAGAACTACCGCAAGAAGCACCAGTGCCGGTATCCTGCGTGGATCCACTCTTGTCACCTGCCTCAACCTGTCCAGATGCTTCCTGATGAGACCTTCACAAATACACCCATTCCCTGTTCAACGGTGAAGTCCCACGGGGAATTTGGTGGGGTGATGCCCACCAAAAAGGTGACAAATGAACCTGTTTCTGCGTCCCACTGCACCACCGTCTGGCAGTCGGTGATCTGAGATGCAAGTACCGATGCAGTGGTTGCACGGGTTTTCCACCAGCCGATGGTGTTCCATCCAGGATACAGCGTCACATTGACGCTATCCAGAGGAGTGCCGTTGATGACAAAATTGGTGTCGTTGGTGACAGAGAGGTAGTATCCCACGCCGTCAGATATGTTGAAATCCCATGGCGAGCCGGGCGGGGTGATGCCCACGAGGAAGGTAAGGTACATATTGGACTGGGCGTCCCACCAGACAACTTTGTCGCATTCCGGTATGAGTGCGGCGAGGGATGATGCGGTGAGATTCTGCTCAAATGGAAGGGTGATGAGATTCCAGCCGGAGTAGAGCGTGTAATTCATGAAGACATCGGTTATCGGCTCTTCCCGCCATATCTTCACTGACGGGTCTCCAAGCACATTATATGCCTCAAAATAGTACTTGGTGTGCCCACCCCCGCCATAGTATTGGTAGAGATAGTAGAGCGCCATATCGGTCATCCCCCCTATGGTTTCTATGTTGTCAACCCACCATGAATAAAACATTTTTTTCTCAAGTATGTCATCCTCATCCCAGAGAGTGCTTTCAGACGCCCCCCAGAACGCAAGAGCGGCCTTATTTGCCTGTCGCACCCAGGTTTCGCCGAAACATTCTGCATAGTTGAAGGTACCGGTGAGACATGCATGACTGCATACAAATGGATAATAATTCTGGTTGGTGAGACTTTGCACATCACTCTGATAGAACGGCGGACCATCAGCCCAGTATGTATTGCCCCCGTGTCCTGAATAGATTGCGAGGCTCCTGCCATCATTGAGTGCATTGCGCACCTGCTGCGTGGTGGCCCCGTATGTATGGGAGTACAGTTTATCGCATGTGTAGTTGTTCGGAAGGAGATAGTTATTAATCACATAGTTGTGTGTCCCCTCGGAGACCTGCCAGTTGTCATTGGATGCCATGAACACCGCCTTTTTGATGAAATCATTGGAGGGGAAGTTGCCCTGCTCATAATAGACCGTTTTATCCACCATGGCCGTCACATGCGCTTCCAAAGATGCGGGAAAGCGCCCTATGTGAATATCAGGGAAATAATCGGAGCCGTCCACCGTCACGTAGTAGAGATCCACCGCCTGGGCGGGACCGGGCCATCCCGTGGTTCCCGTATAGGTGGGGATCTGCGGAGTGTCTCCTACGAGAAGCACGTAGGACGGGGGAATGGGCCAGGTGTCATATGCGTCCTGGATGTAGTTGTGAATATTGGTGGTGGTTGCCCCTCCGGGTATGTCAGAGGTATTGACCACGGTTACCTCATACCCCATGCTTTCTTTCCAGTTGATGAACGGTATCATCTCGTCGTAGAAGGTATCGTACACGATGATGAGATACCCTTCCTGATCTCTTGTGGCCGGTGGCATATCCTTGCTGTCATAATTTGAAAACAGCGTGTCATATATATCCTGAAAAGCGGGGGAGTTATACCGCTGCATGCGTTCATATGTTTTGGTGAAATCTGCACCGGGGAGGTCAATTTTGATGGTGCATTGATTCAGTATTCTGAGTTCGCCCGAGGAAGGTTTGTACTGAATTGGGGATATCTCCACCAGTGCAAAGTGATGACCTCTTACTTCTCCTGTATCAACAATCCTGGCCACTTCGGTTTGCATGAACTCTGTGCTTGCATAGTAAGTATTGTTGATGACAAAAGGTACATCATCTGGATTCATATCCTTGGAAACAGAGGGCTGCACGGGGACAATTCTTGAGGGAAGTTGCAGTTCACGAAGCGATGTCTCTTCCCACGAGATTGATGTGATGGAAAGCTCCGGATGCGCATCTTCCGGGATGAAAAACATATAATGCATCACCGGCAGTTGAGCCTCGCCCTCCACGGTGGTGAATCCCTGGTCGGGAAGTGAAAGCACCGCATATTCCTCCCCTCCTTTTTCAATGATTCCATATGTGAGGTCATCGGTGTTCACGGTAAATTCCATATGGGGCTGTGCTTCATTCCCCCAGAGTTCGCTCAACGGGCCGGTGTCCCCTCTGGCATTTCCTGCAAAGGAAAATACGCCCGTTCCAACCAGTAATACCATTGTGACAAAAACTGCGCCTTTTTTACCAATATTCCTACCCATATTTTCCACCTTTTTCTGGTGTTTTGATACCCGGCATGGTATAAATAATTTGCTCTCACTCCCGTTGCACTTCGTGTTTCACGTTAGTATATAACACAACCGGCCAATATTCGACGGGTCATGTATATTCAATTACAGGTAATTGTTGAAAGAAAAATCGATGGATACGTGTACCAGAGGAGACTGTGATATGCTCATGTGCTGGGCAATGGAGAATACGGGTTTTCATCACCACGGCTGGGATTGTCTTTCCTGCTGATATAGAGAATGGTTACCTTGGCAATCCTCCCTTTCCATTTTCAGATAATAATCAGTGTTCTGAAGCTGAGGTTTGTCCATCAGATAAGGCCACACCATATTTCGAATATATTTTGAAGAGTGAAAGCCATCCTCATAAGGAGAGAGCTTCAGACGCCTGACTAGTATCCATTTTCACAAAAAGTTTATAATAAAAAAAGATATTCTCATTCTGAGCCCCGGTAGTGTAGTGGTTATCATGTGGGCCTGTCGAAAAGCCCCTTTGGAAAATGTGCTTTACCCCCAAAGGGCTTTGCCGGTAGCCCACGACCCGAGTTCAAATCTCGGCCGGGGCGCCTGCTTTTTCATGGAGATACCTCATTTCCACTGTTCAACCATTGTGCCGTTTCTCAGGGAATAGAGTGCAGCCAAAGCCAGAATGGCCGCAAGGCATGCAAAAACAAGCATGAAAAGGATGAGTACGATGAACTGACTTATCATTTCGTATTCCATTAAAAATATCGGGAGGGAGCCAAAAATCAGTGTGACTGTGGCCTCTGCGAGAGAAGGGCTCTTCCTGGCCAGCGCAACCTTTATTGCCTTGAGGCCACTGTGCCGCTTCACCTCCTCCCTCACCCGTTCGGTGAGATGCACGGAAAAGTCAATTCCCACCCCTATGACAACCGACGAAACCGTCATGGTGGCCACGGTAAGGGGAATGCCCGTTACCACAAAAATGCCCGGCTGCCACATGAGAATGAGAAGTATGGGAATCATAGTGAATGATGCGTACTTGAATGAACGGAACACCAGCACCAGGCACAGATACACGAGAATGAGGGAAATGAACGTGAATTGCAGCTGCTGCCCCATGAGCATATTATTCAACTCAACGGTGAGGGCCGCCAGGCCCGCCAGCTGGGAGATGCTCCCGTATCCTTCAATCTGCCGGTTGTACTGCTCAATAATCTGGTTTGTGGTGGCGACCCCTCTCTCTGTTTCTTTGACCGGCATGATGGGCATCTCCACGTAGATGAGGGTCTTGTCAAAATCTTCATTGAGCATCATGGTGATGTACTGCTCAGGAAGCCTGTTGACGATGGCCACCACCTCCTCCCTTTTGTCAGGGATTCTGCCGAAATTCATCCTCTTGATAACATCCACAATGGAATAGGCGGAGGCGTTCTCCACGCCGCTGTTGATGACCTTTTCCATTTCATCGAGTTTTTTAAGCAGGTCGGGTTCCAATATTCCAGAGGGGGGTGTCTCAACGAGTATCACCCCGGATTGTCCTGCATCGAATTTTTCTGAATATTCCTGCATTTTGATGTAGCTCTCCATCCCATGGGGCATCATCTCCCATACAGATGTTCTTGAGGATATGTTTGGAAGTGCTGCAAGGGAAATCACCGAAACCACTGCGAGAATCATGAGAATCTGCTTTCGATAGCGGGTGAGATTGGCAAGTGCGCGCCATTCCATCTGCACCTGTTTTCTGGGCGTGAGTACCAGAAGGAGGCATGGCACCAGAATCATGGTGGAAATGAAGCAGTAAAATACCCCTATGAGGAAGGCGAGCCCCATGTTCTCTATGGGGGGCATGGTGGAGGTGAGAAGGGCAGCAAACCCGATGATGGTGGTGATGGCGGATAAAAACACCGCCTTTCCCGTGGTGTTGATCATTTTCTTGACTGCCTCAATTTTTCTCCTGCCGGAGAGTTCGTTGAACTGATTTATCATGTGAAAGGAATATGCAATGCCCAGTGCTGCAAGAAGCGGCAGGGCGGAGATAACCGTCGGGGCAAATTCAACGTTGATGAGGCCCATGGTTCCAAAGGTGAGACCAATGGAAAATACCACGGGGAGTATGGCGATGAATACGGTTCTCATGTCCCGGTGAAAAAGGTACAGCACAATCAGGAGACTCACCAGTGAGAGCAGGCTGACACTGTAAATTCTTTCCATGATCCAGTGTATTGTTTCTGTGTAAAGGGTGAGCATTCCTGTGGGCGATGCATCAATGTTGTGCGTCGTCTCCACCATCGGATATATCTTTTCGTCAAGCAGTTCCTCCACGTCGGCCTGTCCGCCGGTGGTGAGGATGATGACCCCGTTTTTATGATCGTGTGAGATGAGATTGTATTTTATCTCGTCGGGAATGAGGAGGGCGATAATTTCGTTGACAACCACCTGATTATCAGGTATTTCATCCTTGCCCACAAGGGGGAAATTGGCATAGGTGTCCTTTACCAGAGATGCGATGCTGGTGGTGTAATTGATGCCGTCCTCTCCCCCCTTCTCAGGGTTCATTGCCCTTTCAAGGCCGTCCATTTCTTTGAGGGCCGATATGGAGGTGACATTATCCGCTTCGATGTAAATCATGAGGGAATCGATGGGCCATTCCGCCCGTATGTCATTCAGCAATTCCACCGATGGTTCCCCTTCGGGCATATACACCTCAATGTCAGAGGTGATGGTCACATTGATTGCCTGGGAGGAAATGATGACCGTTATCAAGGTAAAGAGAAGTATGGTAAGCCCTGGCCTTTTGAGCAATAAGTCGTATTGCATCTAAATCCTTTCCCCCATTTGGTGTATATTTTTTGTGTCTATTTAAAATTACCTAATCTTTTTTTTCCAGCGGTAACTATGAGCAGGATGGCAATAAACGCAAATATCATTTCAAATCCCGGCGTGCTGCCACCTCCCGAAGATTCGATGGTGAGGGTTACTGTGGCGGAATCCTCATTTCCATAGTTATCCATCACCGTGAGGGTCACGGTATAGGTGCCTGCCTTGGTATATTTGTGAGAGGGGCTTTGCTGGTTGGAGGAGGAGTCGTCGCCGAAATCCCAGTGCCATGAAACAATGTTGCCGTCGGTATCAGTGCTCTCGCTTTTGAAGAAGATGTTGGTTCCCACCTTTGGCTGAACAGGTTCGAAGGATATTTTCGCCTTGGGAGGTATATTTTCCTTTCCCTCGTATGAGTAATCGCTGAGCTGTATGTTGAGTGTCTGGTTTCCCCCGGCGTTCATTATCTGCTGGAGCATACCCACCTTTTCGCTCCAGAACATGAATATGTTTTCATCGGTCATCAGAAGGTCGCCAAATGGATTGAACGTTGACTGGATGATGCATTCATCACCTGACTCGCTTGTGCATTCGAAGGAGAATGACACCGGACCGCTCGTGGGCGTTTCACCGTAATAGAGGGTGGCATAGGAACTGGCCTCCCATGTCTCGCCCTTGCTTATGGGGAAATTCAGAAAATCCAGGGGTGGATTGTAGTCCGCCGCCACCTCCACCCTCCCGCTGGGAAGGTTCGGGATGGGTATGTCTGTGGTGAGGTTGAGGTAGATGTCGTTTTCATTGCTCACCATGGAGAGGTTTTTGGTGGTGAAATAGATGTTTCCGGTTGCCTCAATGGTGAATGTCCCGTCAATGGATTGCTGGCTGCCGAAAAAATTTGTTTCCACATGAAGAGCGCCATCAGCGGTTGCCTCAACCTCTGTTTTATAACAGGCAACCGTATTATCCTCTATGGTTTTTATCTCCACATCCACCACGTCCACCTTCAACTGGAGGTTCTGTGTGGATATATCAAGGTCAAAGGTATAGTTTTCATATGCGATACTCTCCCTGATGCTGTAACTCCCGGTATATTCCCAGTAATCGCCAACACTCCAGTGTGGCTTTTCAATGGATGCCTGTGCGAAGGGCATGGCAAGCAGTGCGAGAACCATTATTGCATATTTCAGTTTCATGGCGGTTTATCTCACCCACATATAAAATTTTTGCCCCATCTGCACGCCTTTTTCGCCCTTTGCTATCTCCTGTGGCTCACGGGATATCTCCCGTTCCGGATGTGCATCACATTAACCATTAAAAGTTAAATACAGGTTTGGCTATAAGCAATACCATAAAGCCCCGTGGTGTAGCGGTTCAGCATGTGGGACTTTGGCGAGAATCCTCCGCCAGGTTTCA
>QMSU01000289.1 GCA_003650975.1 Thermoplasmata archaeon | reverse complement strand
CATGATTAAAGGAT
This sequence comes from Thermoplasmata archaeon, assembly GCA_003650975.1. Lineage (GTDB taxonomy): Archaea > Thermoplasmatota > E2 > UBA202 > JdFR-43 > B78-G9. The sequence goes on along the minus strand of QMSU01000289.1, from coordinate 2,646 downwards.
ATTCAATTTATCGAAAAAGTCTTTTTGATACGCTTTTCCTACCGGAATAACTTTTCGCTCATCATTAATGAGAACAACCACAATGTTATTCTGAATCTGATGAATACGGTTCACATTAATAATATAAGAACGATGAATACGAATATATTGCTGTGGTAATTTTTCAATAATTGATTTTAAAGTATGGTGTACCACATAAATTTTACCTTCGGTAAAAACTTTGATATAATTTTCCAATGCCTCAATATAAAAAACATCATCACTTTCAAGGCGAATCAAACCTTTGTCTGTTTTAAAAAAAATATCTTCTGCTGTTTCGGTATCTTTTTTTTGTTTTTCTTGCATTAAATTAAAAATCCGGTCGGTAGCTTTAAAAAAACGCGGCAAACTAACAGGTTTAGTCAAATAATCGGCAACTTCAAATTCAAAGGCATCAACGGCATAATTCTCTTTTGACGACACAATAATTACAAATGGATGTTTTTCAAAAGCAGACAGGAACTCAATACCTGTCATACCGGGCATTTCCACATCCAAGAAAATTAAATCTACCTCCTGTAAAATCTCTTCTTTTTTGAAAATAGCATCTTTTGCACTCGGATAAGTTCTCAATAAATTCAAAAAAGAGGTTTTTTCTATAAGCTCTCCTAATACTTTGGTTGCCAAAGGATCATCGTCAATTACAATGCAGTTTATTTTCATATCAAATAAATTATCTTTCAAAAATACACTAAAAATCAAATGTAAAATTTATTTTTGTAATAAATCTTTTTTAGTGATGAAAATTTATTTTTCCATTTTCTTTTTTACCGTTTCCTCCTTGCTATTCGGGCAAAAACCGAAATTATACGATGCTACTATCCCCGGACTGGTTATTGTAAAAACGACAACGGACATTTCTTTGATAAAAGACAAACAGTTTTCCGATTTTCTGAACAAGATATCGGCAACACCACCAGCTAAACGGTTTCCAAATGCACAGAAACCACAAAAAAAATATAATCACTTTCATCAGAAATTAGTTGATTTGACAAAAATCTACGAAATTCATTTTGACAAAAAAATCTCACCTGAAGCTATTAGCAAGCAATTAAAATTATTCCCGTTTGTGGTATATGCTCAACCCTATTATTTACCGGAATTACTATATGTGCCAGATGATTCACTAGTTACATCACAATATGCCTTGACACGCATCCATGCTTTTGACGGGTGGGACAACGAAAAAGGTGACAGCACCATCATTATTGGCATTACCGATACCGGTGTTGACCTTGACCACGAAGAATTACACGACCAAATAGCTTACAATCCCAATGATCCACCAAATGGTGTAGATGATGATTATGACGGCTTTATAGATAATTTCCGCGGCTGGGATTTAGGCGAAAACGATAATAATCCGCAATGGGACGAAAGTGGAACAACAAGTGTTATTGCTCATGGTGTTTATGTCTCCAGCTTAGCTGCAGCTCGCACCGATAATGGGAAAGGTATTGCCGGTATTGGATTTAAAACAAAGTTTTTGCCTGTAAAAATATCTAATGAATGGGGTATATTAGACCGTTCGTACGAAGGTATTGTCTATGCTGCTGACCATGGTTGTAGCATTATTAATTGTTCATGGGGAGGCATAACAAAAAATCCTTATGGACAAGATATTGTAAATTACGCTACATACAATCGAAATGCTTTAGTGGTGGCTGCCGCCGGCAATAACTGGAACGATGTATTGTTTTATCCTGCCTCTTACGAAAATGTATTATGCGTAGCAGCAACAAATCCGTCAGACGAAAAGTGGAATAAATCCAGTTATGGTATTTATGTAGATGTATGTGCTCCGGGAGATAATGTATTACTGGCATTAGCAGATAATGAATATACAGGAGGTTGGGGAACCTCATTTGCCTCACCACAAGTAGCAGGACTTGCCGCACTGGTCAAAGCTCATTATCCAGATACACTTAGTGCATTGCAGATTGGTGAAATAATAAAAGTTACCTGCAATTATATTGATACCATCCCTTACAATCAGCAGTTTGCCGGACTGCTCGGTACAGGATTGATTGATTGCGGCAAAGCACTTTCCGACATTATTACGCCATCTATCCAGTTCCGAAACATTTTATATAACGGGCAAGATTCCACTATCTTCCCCGGCAATGACACAATTACCATCGTCGGCGATTTTATCAATTATTTAACACCCACACAAAATTTGCAAGTAACATTACAAACCATCTCTCCTTATATTCAGATTCTGGACAGTTCTTTCTCTGCTGGAGCTATCGAGACACTTGACAGTATTTCTAATCAAAGTTCTCCTTTCAGGATTGCTTTATTGCCTTCAGCTCCCTATGATGAAACCATTGATTTAAAACTGATTTTTACCGATACGGTAACCGGTTATTCCGGGTTTCAATATCTAAGAATCATCGTAAGTCCTTCGTATCTGGATATCTACCCAAATAATATCTCCACGACCATTACCTCAAACGGGAGAATTGGCTTTAATCGTTTTTCACCGCTTCAGGGCATTGGATTTCTCCATAATTCTTATGCAGAATCACTTCTATATGAATCAGGATTATTAATTGTCTCATTTTCGGATCATGTATCCGATTGCGTAAGGGGCGGAGATGATTT
>QMSU01000288.1 GCA_003650975.1 Thermoplasmata archaeon | reverse complement strand
TGACGCATTGCAGGGGGCATTGCAGAAACTGGTGAAGCGCACCATGGCCGATTACGTTCCTGAAGTGGGTATGAATATGGCATATGCACTTCCCCCTTCATATACAAAGGGCATCGAAGATGTTGCTGCGGTGGACGGCCGCATCACGAGAACAAAAAAAGGCGTGAGGGAAGGTCATGTGGCATTTGGTGCCTCAAGACATCTCGCAGGGGCGTTGCTCAAAATGATGGAATTTGACGAAGACATGAGGGCGGTGATGAACATACGCTACGATCCTGCACTTGTGGCCATGGCACGCACACTTTTTATCACCTCGTCCTACTCCCGTGCAGAGGAGCCTGAAACCATAAAGAAAAGAGAAGGAGCCAGCGTACCCTGGGGGATAGAAACGGCAATAAAGAAAGCCGGAAAAGTGCCCGATGTGATATACCACGAGGGCGACATCGGCAAGGAGCCCATGATACTCATTTTCGGAAATGACCCGGGGGATGTACTGCGAAAGTTTGGAAAATTAACCGGGCAGAAAAGGTAGCAATGAGAGATGAAGCAAAAATACTCATTATGTTATTGTTCCTTTCCCCTGCACTGGGAGAGCTTCTCTCCGGTTCCTCACCGCCGCTGGTATTTTTCAATCCCTTCACACTTCTTCTGCTGGTGCTATTATACGGGTGCGGAACGGTGCTCATCAGGGAGGCACGAGTGAGATGGGGACTTCAGTGGAGTGTCATATTCCTTGCGGTCGCCTATGGTATCGTGGAAGAGGGATTGATGGTGAAATCCTTTTTTAATGCAGGCTGGGTTGATATGGGGGTTCTGTCAGGATATGGAATGTATTTCGGCGTGCAGTGGGTATGGACCATCATGCTCATATTTTACCATGCAACGGTGAGTACCCTCATCCCCATCATCATGGTGGATTTGCTGTGGCCGAAATATAAAAACACCCCGCTGCTCGGAAAACGGGGATTGCTGCTTGCTCTCGCCGGAATAACCGGGGTGACATTCTTTGGAATGGTGTTTATGGGAAGCAGTGAGGGTGGTGAAATGATTCCCTATCATCCACATCCGGGATTGCTTATCGGGAGTTTCATGGCTGTCATGCTGCTGATAGGGAGTGCCTATGCACTCAGAAAAAACAGGGTGGCGCAGATGCTGCCGATCCTCCCTCCTTTCATGTTCGGCGTGCTCGGATTCGTGTTCATGGCATTTAATCTCATTGTTCCGAATGCCCTAGCCGAATCCCAAGTGCCCGCAGTAATTACGCTGCTTGTTTAGTTTGCCGTGACGACAATGGTGTTACTATTCGTTTTCTATCAGATATGTCACCAGAGCATAACAAAACGCCACATGGCTTCCCTGATTTCCGGCTCACTCCTGTTCTGGATACTCCTCACACCGGTATATGAACTTGGCGGTGCTGGCAATCCCGATCCCACACAGGGAATGGCTGCGGTGGGACTTGTGAGTCTGTTCTTACTGCTTATCTGGAGGCGTATGGTGTTGAAAGGAGAAAGATATGAAAAGCATCATATATTCGGATGAGTTTGATAAACGATGCCTGAAAGAAAATCAAACCCCATTTCGAAACTCACGAGAACATGGGGAATGGGAGATATCCGCTGGATTCGCACGGTGGTATATGCATTGTTTGTGATGTTTCTTCTGTTTTTCATCCTCGTCATATGGATTTTACTTCATTGACTGTTCCAGGACGAGATTTATCCTCCGGTGGGGATAAAAAAAATCGCCACCCTGTCCCCGTCATGCACGGCAGTTTCCAGTGATGCCTGCTTCTGATTCACGGAAAAGAGCAGATATTTTCTCAGCTGTTCCACCTCTGGTTTTCTTTTTGCCAGAAAATCCACCAGCTGTCCCACCGTGGCAATTTTTTCCTCCACTGTCATCTCGCTTCCGAACAGCTCTCTGAGTTTTCCATAAAACACCACGGTGATCATCTCATCTTCAAATGAACGTGCATTTTTAAACGTTTGTGAAATATGTGCATTCCACGAAAATGCTACTGGTGATGTTTATTTCGGTTTCGAATACCAGTATTTTTTCCCTTCGAGAAATGCCTCCTTTCCCCTTTTCCGGATTTTCCTCAGATTCCGTAGGTGGGCATCCCCGTGAACTTCCTCCAAAAAGGCAAGGCGCTCACAGGTTTCAAACATGTCGCACTCCCAGCACCCTTCGATCCCCTTCTTCTGGCAGCAGCTTCGTATCTTGCAGAAGGGCGGTCCTCCCCCGTTTTTGCACCCCTTTTTACACCGGAATTTGACCATGAGGCCGAGCGCTTCATAACATGCATCGTAATTCTTCAGCGCTTTCCCGAAGTTCTCTTTGGAAATCATTGCAGCAAACAGATCATACCGTGATTTCCGCAACTCTTTCCGTAAATCTCTCGCGAGATCGGGAATCACTCCCTTATATCCATGGCAGTCTCCGCAATAGAGACCACAGTATGCAATTAATGTCTCATTTTGGTTCTCTTCACACACGTTCACACCCACACCATGAACGGTCACAACAGTTTAAGCATTTCCCCTCCCTCCAGACCCTGTTTGAGAATAATTTTTATATGGCGTACCCTTTTTGGCATGGGGCTCGTAGCTCAGCTAGGTAGAGCAACTGGCTCTTAACCAGTTGGCCAGGGGTTCGAATCCCCTCGAGCCCG
>QMSU01000287.1 GCA_003650975.1 Thermoplasmata archaeon | reverse complement strand
TTTATAGTTTTTTCATCTTTGACCACAATTTTAGTTTATTATCTTGCCTATGAGATACTGCGAAACAAAAAAATGGCCTTCTGGAGTGCCTTCTATGTAAGACTCCTGCCTCTTTTCAACATTATAAGCATCCTCGCTATCCCTGATAATCCTCTTTTCTTTTTCTGGACGCTATATGCCCTTCTCATATACAGGGCAATAAAAACTGATGAAAAAAAATATTGGTATTATGCTGGAATAGTTTTTGGGTTTTCGCTTTTAACAAAGTATTTTGGTTTCTTTCTTCCCCTTATTACATTCTCCTTTATTTTTCTCACAAATAGAGAGCTTTTGTTTAAGAAGGAGCTTTATCTTTCCCACCTGATCGGACTCCTGATGTTTTCCCCTGACATTCTGTGGAATCTTTCACATGGTTTTGCATCATTTAAATTTCAGTTCTCTCATGGTTTCATGTCAGGTGGCCATACATTTTATAATTTAAGTTTTCTTGCGAAAGCACTCCTCATAACAGTGTCGCCTATCACCCTTCTTGCATCAATATGGGGAATTATTTTTAGCCTCTACAGAGGTTTTCTGAGGAAGGAGAGGAGATTCCTTTATATTTCACTCTATTTTCTTATTCCATTTATGACTTTTTCCTTTTCCTCTTTAAAGTCAAGGCCAGAGGCACACTGGCCTTTTGTAAGTTTCATCTTCACCGGAATCCCTGTTGTTTACACAATCTTTTTGCACTTAAGGGGCAAATATCTTCGTGCCTTACAGAAACCGGGGAGTTATCTAATCCGTGCAGCTATGAGTATCCTGATTTTGCTCAATTCTCTTATATTTGCATCGCCTTTAAATGCAAATATAACGAAAGCTATAGCCTATTTCTATAACAGAATATCTGAAAAGGAAACAGGATTTGAAACAGGGTTTAAGCAGCTCGCAGAAAAAGCAGAAAAGTACAAAGATTATCCTATACTCACCCCAAATTATCATATTGCTTCTGAGTTGGCCTTTTACATGGACTCATCATCGAACCTCTGTATATACAGTATCGATTTTAGAACAAGGCCTTCGATGTTCCGTTATTGGATAAATGATTCTAATTTTGTAGGACAGGATGTTATTTTCATTACCTATTCTGGTCACCATCCTCCTGCGGATATGTTTAAAAATCCTATTAAACTTGAAGAAATACTCATAAAACCTGACCCTTCCGATTTTCGAGGATATACTGTTTACAAAGCTGTGTACAGTAAAGACAAATAAGTGTATGCAAAGATCTTGCATCTCGCACTTATCATTTTCACCCCGTAAAAAGAGACGCAGTAACCTTTATCTCTTAACTTAATTTCTTTTCATAAGTTTCTAAAAACGGAAGCAAAACTCACAGTATTTCTTAAAAGAATCCTTTCAAAAGAGAGTTCTCTTGTTAAATTCTTTCTCATTTTCTTATTTCGATCATAAAAACCCGTCAAAAGCAGGTGTCTGGAGAGAACCCATAATACCAAGAGCAAGGAAATAGCAAGATAAAAAGTTTGTCATTTGGAAATTCATGAGGTTAATAATCGGTATTGGTATAAGATTAGAGTGGGGAGACAATCCTTAGAATATTCGCGGTCGAACATCCTGACCAATGGGGTCAAATTTCCACACGAAGTCCCTCATCACAAACAAGATTGTCCATTACCTGTGTAGCTGTCTGTCTTTAATTTTTGCGATGGCCTCTTCGAGTGCGAGGGCGAAGAAAATCGTATCCGCATTTTCAAGGAGTTGATAAAGTTTATCGAGTGCGCGTGCATCGCCTATTTCGCCGAGCGTCCAGACGGCCGCCCATTGAACGTACTCATCGGGATGGTCCAGAAGATTGATAAGGCTGTCAACGGCCTTGCCCCCTATTTTTGACAGAGCTACGGCTGCGGCCAACCGCTTCGAGTCGTCTTTTAAGGCATCCACAAGTATCGGGACAGCATAATCATCCATCATCACAAGGAGTTTGGTTATGGACTTGACAAGATGTGGGTCATCATCGTCAAGGAGTTCCACAAGGAATTTTGCGAGGGATCTTCGTTCTGATTCTGAAAGACTCGGCCATGTATTACGCACACGCTTCACAAACTCATCGACATCCTCGAATTTAAATTTTTTGTTGTTTCGTTTCCGCATGGCACGATGCTCCTCGAAATCTCAAGGAAAACCATCAGTTTTTCATACAGCCAAACGGATATGGTGTTACGCTCCAATTTTTAACCTCTTGAGACAACTAAAATTATTTCGATTTGCTCGTCTTTACCTATGCGCTCATCCTCAGTAACTGGGCGTCCGTCTTTCAAAACAACTATCTCTTCGGGATTTAAATTCAACTTTTTGATGACATCCCTCACACGCATCTGGCCTTCAAATTCGTATTCTCTGCCCTCAAACATTACCTTCATCTCTTTCGACCTCCGGAAGCTCCACGAACACCTTTTCTTCTGTGTCATCCTCGTAGCGCAACTTGTAGGTCTGCAGAATGGCGTTAACTTCAACGACACGCCCTTTACCTTTCTCGGTTTCAATGACGCTTCCAACTTTCGGCAGATATTTGCTCACCCTCTCATAGTAGGGCAATTCGAATCTGAGGCAGCAAAGCAATCGACCACAGAGGCCGGAAAGTTTTTCAGGCACAGCAAAAAGATACTGCTGACGCG
>QMSU01000025.1 GCA_003650975.1 Thermoplasmata archaeon | reverse complement strand
TCCATTATGGAAGATGTGAAATGGCTCGGCTTCGACTGGGAGGACCGGCTTTTCTTCGCATCAGATTACTTTGACCAGATGTATGAATATGCGGTCCAGCTGGTGAAGGCCGGCAAGGCGTATGTGGACGACCTCTCCGCAGAGGAGATATCTGCCTACCGCGGCACCCTCACCACACCCGGCAGAAACAGCCCGTACCGCGATCGTTCCGTCGAGGAAAACCTCGACCTTCTAGAACGCATGAGAAAAGGGGAGTTTGCCAACGGCGAGAAGGTGCTGCGCGCCAAAATTGACATGGCCCACCCCAACATGAACATGAGAGACCCCGTGATGTACCGGATTCTCCATGCAGCCCATCACCGCACCGGCAACAAATGGTGCATCTACCCCACCTATGACTGGGCGCACGGCCTGGAGGACTCCATCGAGCGCATCACCCACTCCCTGTGCACCCTTGAATTTGAGAATCACCGCCCCCTCTATGACTGGTTTCTTGATGAGCTGGGTGTCTATCACCCGCAGCAGATTGAATTTGCCCGCCTCAATCTCACCTATATGGTGATGAGCAAGCGCATGCTCAAGGAGCTGGTGGAGGAGGGATATGTCCGTGGATGGGATGACCCGCGACTTCCCACCATATGCGGCATGCGCAGGCGCGGCTATTCCCCCACTGCCATCAGGAATTTCTGCAAACGGATTGGTGTATCCAAGGTGAACAGCATCATTCCATTCGAGCTTCTCGAACACTGTGTCCGTGAGGATCTGAATAAAACGGCCCCGCGCTTCATGGGAGTGCTGCACCCGCTGAAGGTGGTGATAGAGAACTACCCCGAGGGAAAGGTGGAGGAGATGGAGGCGATAAATAACCCGGAGGACCCCGCTGCTGGAACCCGCAAGGTCCCCTTTTCCCGGGAGCTTTACATCGAGCAGAGCGATTTCATGGAAAACCCGCCAAAGAAGTTTTACCGTCTGGCTCCCGGCCGAGAGGTGCGCTTCCGGTACGCCTATTTTGTCACCTGCACTGACGTGATAAAGGAGAACGACGAGGTGGTGGAGCTCCGATGCACCGTGGATCCGGAAACCCGGGGCGGCGATGCACCCGACGGAAGAAAGGTGAAATCCACCATCCACTGGGTCTCAGCTTCCCATGCAGTGGATGCAGAAGTTCGCCTTTACGACAAACTGTTCACTGTGGAAGACCCCGCGGGCCGGAAAGGAAGGGATTTCAAGGAATTTCTCAATCCCAACTCCCTCACTACACTCACCTCATGCAAGGTTGAGCCCGCCGTTCGTAACCTGAAACCCTTTGACCGGTTCCAGTTCGAGCGGCTTGGCTATTTCTGCATTGACCCAGACACCACCGCAGAGCGGCTGGTCATCAACCGCACTGTGGAACTCCGGGACACCTGGGCAAAAATCCAGAAGAAACTGAAAAGATAATCTGTATGGTGGTGTCAGCCCACACCACCCTCTCTGTTATCCGGTTATTCCATATGCTCCAGTATCCATCGGAGTGCTTTGTCAAGTGCACGGCTTCTCTCGATTTCATCGGAAAATGAATGGTCAGTGTCGAACAGCAACATCTTTTTGGGCTCCTGCACTCTTTCGTACAGCGTGGATGCATGTGCCGGTGGCACCAGTTCATCCCTTGTTCCGTGCATTATGAGCACATGCGAGCATTGCTCCGCATCTGCCAGCACATCTGTCTCATATGATCCGAACCGCACCAGGTATGGCGTGGACATGATGACCGTGGCAACCACCTCATTCATTGCGGCATACCGCAGCGCAGTCATGCCGCCGAGCGATGAGCCGAGCAGGGCGAAATGTCCCCTGCCGAACCTGCGGGAGGCATATTCCATAATTTTCTCCAGATCCTTCACCCGGTCTTCAAGTTCATATGAAAAATCCCCTCCGCTCTCGCCGCATCCGCTGAAATCAAACCGCACGCATGAAAGGCCTGCCCGTACCGCCCGCTCCGCCATTTCAATATACTTCCTGCTCTCCTTGTTCGAGTAGAGTCCATGGCAGCACACCACCGCATTTTCTCCTGCTGGATGAACAGTACATGCGAGACCGTCAATGCGACATGTTTCCAATGCTTTCATCCTCCTTGAGCACCGCACCGTAGGAAATAAAAATTTCCACTAGTGCAAATATCACGGCAAAAAAAAGCGAGAGAAGTGCCAGAGAAAAGAAAACCAGGGCAACTCTCTCCACAGATTCATACACAATGCTGACGGAAAGAGAAACCGTGGCAAAAAGTGCGCACAGTATGCATACCATCAAAAAGGAGAGCGCATTCCTGAGTAACTTCCCCCGTTTTATCAGAATGACTCTCTGCTCATCCACTATTTTTCTCCATCTCCCCTCCGGGTTCTCCATCAGCTGCCCATGAAATATTCGTATGCGGTCAATCACCCTCCCGTACCGCTGCTGAATACCCAGTAAAAGTAATCCTGAGGCCGATATGATGACCATGGGCACCAGCGCCGCCTGAATTGTCTCAACAATTTCCATGTTATGTTCCCCCGTGAAGGTAGAGTTTCTTAAATGCATATGGGAACGCTCTTAAAAACTCTTCTTCCAGTTCCTCTCTCACCACCACCACAACGTTTCTCTCGCTTTCCAGTATCTCCTTCGTGATTTCATAGAGCCCCTCCCCCGCAAGTTCCAGCGGCCCCACCTCGTCAATGATGATGAGCCATTTTTCACGCGCCTGCTCCAGGGCCTGTATGCAGAATTCAATTCCCTCCCGACTCACAATGTAATTCCTCGTTTCCGTGCCTTCAAACGTTGCCCTCTCCTTTATCCGGCAAAACACACACCGCTCCCCGGTTATCAGATTGATCGCGTCCTTCCCGAGTAACGTTCCCTCCTCAAACACCGAGGGACATATGATGCCGCCACAGTCACCATTTTTGAAAAGGGTGGCAAGGAGGCTGCTTTTGCCGCTTCCCTTCTTTCCGAGAAACAGTATTCTCATACGCCGGCGATAACGGCCATCCAGCATACCGCAGTCACAGCAGCGGCAACGGGATAATAGAACCTGTCATTCAAATGGATAGTTATTTCTGTATGGGCAACAGGGAGTGCCACGGCACCTGCCAGTCCTGCAATGAACGCATGGGCAAATATTTTTGGCATCACTCCTGCAAGGTCGCTGAGATGCGGGGTTGCCGTGAGGAGAGGAGTAAATATCTGCGTGGCAAGATAGCTCACCGCGGCTATGGTGTAAAACGAGACAACCCCCATGCTCGCCTTCATGGTCATGCTCTGGTATTTGTGCCATGGTATTACCCATATGAGTTCAAAGGCGAGTCCCTGGACAACTATCGCAATGGAGGCGCATACAAGGCATGCACCGCCAATCGGATTGAAGTGCCGGAGTATTGCCGCAATCAGCGCCATACCCATCTGCATGCCGGGCTGCGCAAACATGCGGCGGGTGACTGCCATCAGAAATACGGCCGCCACCACCATCAGGGCGCTCATGTTGTACTGGTGGAGCCAGTCCCCCAGTGAGCATTCCAGAAATCCCCATATTGAACCAAATACTATCATGCCCGCTATCAGCTTTTTCATTTATTTCACCTCGATTTCCACCACGTCATGCATCCAGTATGCCCGTGGGAGGGTGGGAAAGACGGTATAACGGTCCTCTGTGATGATACCGTTCAGCATATCGTCCCATTGCACCGTTTTTTCATATCCATCTGCCGCTCTGATGGTATAGTCATGTGTCTCAGGTTCCGCAACGCCACTCTCATTTATCAGACAGGCGAGAGGCACACCGGTGTAGTTTCCCTTGACGGTTTCCACCTCTCGCTGCGTGCATGCTTCAAACAATTTGACCATGCTCATGTCCTTGCCGTTCACGGTGATGATATCTCCCTCCAGCAGCGGCTCATTTTCCTTTTGTATTTGCTGCAGATGAAAGGAAGATGCGGCCCCCACCAGAAGCAGCAGTACGGCGAGTATCACCGCCACTTTTTCTGCTATCTCCATTGGAAGGAAAATCTCCCGTAGATATATAAAATTTTTTATGATGCACCTGCCTATGGAGTGAAAGCACACAATCTGGCACGCTGTTCCCTGGTTACATTGATGTGAAATGTTTCCGTTTTCATTCCTTTGTTCGGATAAGCAGGAGGCCAATGAGTCCCAGAATCACAAAAACGGCTGTGACTGAATAAATGCCCACATCTGCCCATACACCATAGGTCAGCCCCCACAAGAGATAAAATACTATGCCGATGATGAGGCTGAGTATCGACAGCACGAATTTTGCATCCACTTTCATGTCTCCTATTTCCATCATACTCACCGTGTTAGAGGTTATGGGAGCACTGGGATTTGAACCCAGATCGGCGGGTCTCTTCTATGGGTCATCGCTCCAGTTAGTCTTCACACATCGGATGACCCTCTTCTAATCATCCCCATAACTGGAGCCCGCAATGATCCCTGGTTACACCATGCTCCCACGCTCTGTAATATCTGCTCTCCTTTAAATTCTTTGTGGCAATGGATGCGGAAGTGAGATTAGATTTATAAATTGATTTCAGTTAAAAAATGATGAGAGGACACGGTGGAAGGACCGCCCTCTGCATGGCAATGGCATTGATGTTCATTGCACCACTATCGCCAGCACAGGAAAAGCAGATGGACGGGATACCATATCCCGCCTTAGACGGTGGCAACGATACCCAGTACTGGGCAGTGATCATCGCAACGGGAAGTGAAACCCGTGATGCCACAGATGTCAATGATCTCCGTACCACGCTCATCGGCCACGGGTGGAAAGAGGGCAATATAAAACTCCTCATTGAAGAGGAAGCCACAAAGGAGGAAATACTGACCACGCCCTTTGAGTGGCTGAACGAAAGTGGAGCAGATGCTGATGACATCATTCTCTTCTTTTTTTCAATGCATGGGGAGCAGATGGAGGACCAGCAGCCGCTGGACGAGCCAGACGGCATGGACGAATATCTCATCCCATATGACTATGATCGGGAAAGCGGAAACAACAGCATGATGGATGATGAGCTGAGCGTGGCGTTTGATGGTCTCCGCTCCCGAAATATCGTGATTATCTTCGAAACCTGTCACAGCGGCGGGATGATTGATGGTACAGAGGATCTGGGAAAAGGCGGCCGTGTGGTGTTGATGTCATGTGCAGCCGATGAATCCTCCGGTCCCCTCTTCATAAAAAAGCGCTGGCTCTTTCCCTACTATCTCATCAAAGGGATGAAGGGAGATGCCGATGCCAACGGCGATGGATGGGTTTCCGCAGAGGAATCCTTTTACTACGCAGAGATACCCACCATTCTCAGATCCAGTCTTTTATCACTGATATTTTTACTGCACCCATTTGTCCGCCTCCGGCCACAACACCCCCAGATATATGACGGATGGCCCAGCCAGGAAAACAGCGGTGCCCAACTGAAACTGGTAAACCTCTCGTGGCGAAAAGTTTTATAACCGATGAAGGATTGAAGGTCGTGGAGGCAAAAATGATGAAACGCGTGTCGGGCATACTGGTATGCATACTTTTGATGATTACTGCCGTACTCCCGCTGAAGGGGGCCTCCATGGCGGAGGAAATCATCGATCAACATCAAGAAGAAAGTGATGATTGTCTGTGGTTCTATCCCTCTGAATGGCAGGAATTTGTTCCCTCCCATAAGAGACTGGTGAGAGTTGAGGTGAAAATTATGCAGGGCTATGGCGGTTCTCCGCCCCTCACCCTCTCCGTTGAGAGACCGCTGGGCACCGTCATCACCTCCAGAGAACTTCCGGTGAGTTCGATTCCGAATACCTGCGACTGGGTGTCATTTGATGTCTCCGATGTGTCACTGGAAACGGGAAAAACACACTATCTCAAACTTTCCTACCCGCCCGGCGGAGAATATGCATGGGCAGGGGCATCGGGAAACCCCTATCCGCAGGGTTCCTCCAGTAAAGGCGGGGGATGGGACTGGTGTTTCAGGACATATGTGGAGGTATGCCGTCCGGAAGTTGAGGTGGTGAAGGGACTGCATGCCGGAGTATCAGCGGTGGTCACCAATAATGAGTGCCCCGATCTCACCAATGTGCGCTGGACCATCTCCGTGGAAGGTGGCTTTATCCTGCTGGGTGAGTACGCCTCGGGCGTCATCAGCAGCATACCACCTGGCGATACGGCAACCATCTCATCAAGACCGGTGCTGGGACTGGGACGTGCGGTGATAACGGTCACGGTCGGTGATTGCGATCCGGTGACCGCAAATGCCATTGTGCTCGGGCCTTTTGTGCTGGTGCAGTAGCCGTCCATGTGTTCGGAAATGTACCCTATTTACGTATCCTTTAATTTCCATCCCGATTCCTGTCATGTCTTTCATTCCCGTAAATTCTACCTATCCCCCAATAACGGTCCATTTTTGCCATGCTCGTGTCATGCGGGTTACTGCACACCTTCGATGGAAGAAAAGCATCAGACCTATGCACGAACGGTTCTTTTCACTCGTTGACTGGAGAATCGGGCGATTCTGGGGTGGTGTGAAACCTTTGCAAACTTTTCGAAGAGATGCTAAAGTTGAGAGTCTCAGATGCCCCACAGGAAAAAGATTTAATAATGTTTTGCAGATGTGTGTTTATGAGGCGTAAAACGGTCACATTCCTCGTGGCTCTCGGACTTTTTTTGTTAATGATTCCCCATTCGGAAAGCACAGACGAAAGAGTGGTAACATTTGCCAAATGTCTGCCGGACGGGAGCATGGAAACCTTCACCATGAACGTCAAATGTTATGCCGGGGAAACATTATCCGACAGTATAGCAAGAAAATGCAGGGAAATCCTCTCCAGAGACGACGATATGCAAAAATATGCAGGCACAGTTACCGGGCTTTATCTCCTGGTATCGGCTGGGGATGGCTTCCACCTCTCACTCCCCTCCAGTTTTCTGCGCTCGTCCTATTTTAACATCATTTATTCCTTGCTCCCGAACATTGTGTACTGTAACTACGACAGCACACAGTCACACACTGATATTTATCCGATAGCGCCTGCGGGCAATGAAACCCTCCTCACCGGGCCGCACAAAGTTCTTTGCATTGGCTTTGTGGGTATCATTGGATGGACCGGCTATTTCTCTTTTTCAACCACGGGCTTTGCCGGTTTCACCCCTTTTGTCTGGTATGCATGAAAATGTCAGAAACTGCGAGGGATAAAAACTGTTTGATACCGGGTTGAGCAGGAAA
This sequence comes from Thermoplasmata archaeon, assembly GCA_003650975.1. GTDB lineage: Archaea > Thermoplasmatota > E2 > UBA202 > JdFR-43 > B78-G9. The sequence continues at coordinate 2,343 of QMSU01000025.1, read as the reverse complement.
ATACAAACCGGCTGTTCTCTTGTGCATCTTTTCCATTGCCACTCCCTTTTTATCAGGGAAAACGTGAGAATTACCTTTTTATATGCCTTCTGTATTGGGTTGCGATGACGACAGCCTATGATGTGCCAGCCGAACCTTTGATTAGAAAACTGGCTGACAAGCTCAAAAATGAATACAAGCTCCAGCCTCCTGAATGGAGCATATGGGTGAAAACAGGAGCACATAAGGAGCGCGCGCCAGAAGACCCCGACTGGTGGTATGTGCGGATGGCCTCAATACTGAGAAAGGTGTATATACGGGGGCCCATCGGCGTCTCCCGCCTGCGCGGCATGTACGGGGGAAAAAGAGATAAGGGGGTGAAACCCTACCGGCACGTGAAGGGCAGCGGCTCCATCATCCGCAAGGCGCTGCAGCAACTTGAGGAGGCGGGCCTGGTGGAGAATATGGCGAGTAAGGGCAGGAAGGTGACATCGAAGGGGCAGTCATTGCTTGACAATGTTGCCCATGAGGTGGCCCAGGAAACAGGAAAATTTATATAATAAGGTCAAAGTGATATGATATGGGCGATGCAGAGGAAATAAAAAGGAGAATGCTTGCGCAGATGCAGAACCAGATGGTGGAAGAGCAGCAGCAGGCCCAGCAGGAAGCAGTAGAAGCACAGAAAAAGGCGATCATGCGTCAGCTGCTCGACTCCGAAGCACGGGCGCGGCTGGAACGCATAAAGATGGCGAAGCCGGAAAAGGCAGCCTATATTGAGAATCAGCTCATCATGCTGTATCAGATGGGTAAGATACGGGAGCGCATAACCGACGAGGCGTTCAAAGAACTGATAAAGCGGTTAGTGCCCGAAAAGAGAGATATACGGATAAGGAGGATTTAAAATGGCGAGAAACAAGCCACTTGCGCGGAAAAAGAGATTGATGAAGGCAACCAAGAGCAACAGAAGGGTACCTGCATGGATAATCATGAGAACGAGCCGACGCTTCATGCAGCATCCCAAGAGGCGCTACTGGCGGAGGAACACGTTAAAGAGGTGAGCATATGGATGAGAGATTATATACCATTCCGTTAATAAAGGCAAAATCCGTGCCGCGGACAAAGAGGGCACCGAGAGCAATAAAGGAGATACGGGCATTCCTGGTACGCCACATGAAAGTGGAGAACGTGAAAATAGACAGCAGCATCAATGAACTCATATGGGGACGCGGCAGGGAGAAGATTCCTTCTAAGGTGAGGGTCAAGGCGGTCAAAACAGAGGATATCGTCTGGGCATACACCCCGGAAGCCGAGGTGAGGATACCCGAAAAGAAGGAAAAGAAGAAGAAAAAGGAAAAGGCCGAGGAAAAACCGGAGGAAGTGATAGAGGAAGAGGAAATCGTCCCGGAGGAGGAAAAAGTCGAGGAGGTCGATGAGAGCATCCCGAGCGAGGCGTGGACCAAAAACCAGCTGCTGGAATACGCAAAGGAGCGCGGCATACCGGTAAACCAGAAAATGAGGAAGGCCGACATACTCGCAGCCGTGCTCAGCACCACGGAGAAAGAAACCGGCGAAATTTCCGAAGAAGCTGATGTGAAAGAAGAAGAGATCTCACCGGAAGCGCAGCCAGAGGAGGAAGGAGGGAAAGAAGAATCCTCTGAGGAAAGTGCGGAAGTGAGTGAAGAAGAATCAACATCGGAGAAGACAGAAGAGGAACCATCAGAGGGAGAGGGGGAGGAGAAAAAGGAGAAACCGGAACCCTAGTGCTACCATGCTGAAAAGGCTTGATTTCAACGGGAATGCACACGTGGGGGTTTATTGCCGGGCAAACGATACCATTGCATTTGTTGAACCACAGCTTCGAAAAGAAACGGTGAAAACGATACGGGACTCCCTCGGAGTTGAGGTTGTGGAACTCACCATAGGGGGAAGCTCTCTCATCGGCTCCCTCATGGCGCTCAACTCATACGGTATGGTGGTTGCCGATTTCATCGAGGAAAAGGAGCTTGCCATCATAAAGGAACATTTTGAAGGAGAAGTTTTAATAATAGATGATAAATTCAATGCAGCAGGAAACAACATCCTTGTCAATGACCATGGCGCCATCACACATCCGCTCCTTGAAAAAACAACGGTGCGCGACGTTCAGGACACACTGAATGTGGAGGTGGTGCAGGCGCCAATAGCTGAACTGAATACGGTGGGGATGGCGGCTGCGGCCACCAACAGGGGTGTGCTCTGCCATCCCAAGGCAACCGAGGATGAACGCACCATGCTGGAAGATGTGATGGGTGTTGAGGTGAAGAACGGAACCGTGAATCACGGCATGCCCTATGTCGGGGCGGGACTGGTGGCCAACAGCCATGG